>JBNKEN010000253.1:0-2223 GCA_050288805.1 Pseudoalteromonas sp. | reverse complement strand
CGCGCTTATCAAGAGTCTGATAATGAAAAATGTAGCAAAAATGGCGTGGGCGATTGCTATTTATGCTGTCTTTTGTAGACTGCCTTTTATTTGGGGAAAGATAAACAGTGTGCGAGTTGTTGGGGATGTCGGCCAATGTACCGACGGATATCTGTTTCAGTTTCTCGGGCTTGCTGGAGCGCGGTGGCAATACCGGGCCTCACCGGGACGGATGGGGGATCACCTTTTATGAAGGAAAGGGCTGCCGCACCTTTAAGGACCCCCTGCCCAGTTGCGAATCCGAAATCGCCAAGTTGGTCAAAGCCTATCCGATAAAAAGCATGTCGGTCATCAGTCATATTCGCCAGGGGAATCGTGGCCGGGTCTGCCTGGAAAATACCCACCCCTTTACCCGGGAATTGTGGGGACGAGAAATCACCTATGCCCACAATGGCCAGCTGTCAAACTACCAGGATCTTAAACCTGTCTTTTATCGCCCGGTGGGCAACACCGACAGTGAGCTGGCTTTTTGCTGGCTACTCGACAAAATTCGGGAAAAATACCCGACGCGTCCTTCGAACATGGCGGCGGTGTTCCGCTATGCGGCAAAACTGGCCGACAGTCTGCGGGAAAAGGGCGTGTTTAACATGCTGCTGACCGACGGCATCTATGTGCTGGCCTACTGCACCAACAACCTGTATTGGATCACCCGGCGCGCGCCGTTCGGCAAGGCGACGCTGATTGACGCGGACATGGTGGTGGATTTTCAAAAAGAAACCACGCCGAATGACGTGGTAACCGTGATTGCAACCCGACCGCTGACCCAGGATGAAAACTGGCACAAAATGCAGCCGGGTGAATATGCCTTGTTTAAACTCGGCGAATTAGTTTAATTTCGCCGTCGGCGGTGGTTCGGGGTTGTAGGACTTGAGTTGCACCTCGAACTGCTCGACCCCTTTTTCGCCCTTCCACATGCGTACCAGCATATAGTCCATGGATGGGGCAAACCAGGCCAGCGCCTGACGTTTGTCGTTATCGTATACGCGTTTTACCTTGATGGTTTCCACGTTGCCGACCGGCAGGGTGATGGTTTCCTTGCCGACCACTTCGAAGCTGTATTCCCGGTTATGCCCTTTCTTGTCGATCAGCGCATAGTTGAACTGGGTTTTCCCCTGTTTGAGTTCCTCGCGGATCTGGAGCTGATAGGACAGGGAATCCTGATACGCGTCGTTCCATTCGCACTCAAGCGGGTACTTACTTTGGTTGCTGTTGATCTGTTTGCTTTCGCGGTCGAAGCTGATGAGGTATTCGCGGTCCGGGCCGGTGCCGCTGCGAGTCATGCTGTAATTGAGTGGGGCAACCATGTTGCCGGTAAAGATAAATTCGCTGGTCTCTTTGCGGTTGTCGGAGAAGATCAGCCAATCGATATCGCTCTGGTAGCTGAGTAGATATTTGTCGTTACCCAGGCTTTGCAGTTCGCGGAATGCTTCGCCATGGCGTTTGCCCTTGCGCATTACATCGTATTTGGCTGAATAGGGGAGCAGTTGAGCGGCTTGTGCCGTGAGCGAAAAAAGAGTGCCGATGCAGATTAGCACGGCACTCAGGGATAGCTTAGTTGAAATTAGCGCCTTGGGGTGGAAGTGTCTCATTGTCAAGAACCGCATAGTCGGCTTCCATTTTTAGTCGTCGTTCGCTGAACCACTGAACCACCAATGGATAGATAATGTGTTCTTGTTGATGTACCTTCTCGGCCAGCGTATCGGCCGTGTCTTCCGGTAATACCGGCACCTTGGCCTGTACTATTACCGGGCCGCCGTCCAGTTCTTCGGTTACGAAATGAACGCTGACGCCATGCACATCGTCTTTTGCATCTATCACTCTCTGGTGGGTGTTCAACCCTTGGTACTTAGGCAACAAAGAAGGATGAATGTTCAACATTTTTCCTTTAAATTTTTGCACTAAGCCAGGAGTTAGGATACGCATAAATCCGGCTAATACAACCAGGTCGGCATTAAAACTGTCGATAAGCGTCATCAGTTCGCCGTCGTATTCCTCGCGCGAAGCGAAGTTTTTATGATCCAACACGCGGGTTTCGATGCCGCCGTTGGCAGCGCGCGTGAGGCCGTAGGCATCGGCCTTATTACTGATCACGGCACAAATCTGGCCGTTGATCTGGCCAGTTTGGCAGGCATCCATGATCGCCTGCAGGTTCGAACCGCTGCCGGAGATCAATACGACGATACG
>JBNKEN010000252.1:0-3456 GCA_050288805.1 Pseudoalteromonas sp. | reverse complement strand
CCGCGCATTTCTGCGATCACGGTGTCACTGAAGCGCTTGCTGTGTTCGCCCATAAACAGAAAGCGCGAACGGGACAGAAAACGCCCCGCCAGCCCCTTGCGATAGCTTTCACGCAAAAACAGGGTGCAGATCTCGGAAGCGCCCGTGTAGTCATTACACATAGACAAAATATCGACCGTATTGTAAACGCCCAACGTGGGCGAGTGGTGCACGGTTTTGCCTATGTGGTAATGATATAGCGGCACGCTGAGGCCGACGGCGGCTTCAATCGCCGTAGTGCCAAGTACCTTGCCGGTTTTACTGTCTTCGAGGACAAACAGGTAACCTTCATCCTCGGGAATGGTGACCTGTTTGGCGAAGCTGGCTTCGGCGCGTTGAATTTTGCGCTCTAGCAGGGCATCGTCAACCGGCAAAGAGGTGAAGCCGTGGCCGGATTCTTCGGCAATGGTTTTCAGTGCCGCAAAGTCAGCATGGGTAATGGGACGTAATACTTGCATCGTTGTTACTCCAGGGGGCCATACGGCCCCCTACGATTATCCGTTTACGACCTGGGCAACTGCTTTTTCAAAGCGTTTCATGCCTTCGGCGATCTCCTCGGGAGTGATCACCAGTGAAGGGGCAAAGCGCACCACATCCATACCGGCAACCAGGCTCATCAGGCCGTTATCTGCCGAGGCGACCAGGAAATCACGGGCGCGACCCTTGTATTCGTCGCTGAGTACCGCACCCAGCAGCAGGCCCTTGCCGCGGATCTCGCTGAATACATTGTATTTTTCGTTGATGGCATTCAGTGCGTCGCGGAACAGTTGCTCACGCTCTTTCACGCCGTCGAGGACCGCGGGGGTGTTGACGGTGTCGAACGCCGCTTCGGCAACGGCACAGGCCAGCGGGTTACCGCCGTAGGTTGAACCGTGCGTGCCGACCTTAAGGTGCTCGGCAATCGCTGAGGTGGTCAGCATGGCGCCGATAGGGAAACCGCCGCCCAGGGCCTTGGCTGTGGTCAGGATATCGGGTGTTACGCCAAGGCCCATGTAGGCATACAGGTCGCCGGTACGGCCTACGCCTGTCTGTACCTCATCAAAAATCAGCAGGGCATTGTATTTGTCACACAGGGCGCGAACGCCTTTTACGAAATCGGCGTCCGGTGAAATGATACCGCCTTCACCCTGCAGCGGTTCCATCATGACCGCACAGGTGTTGTCGGACATCAGGGCTTCAAGGGCAGCGAGGTCGTTGTAGTCGACATGGTCGATGCTGCCGGGTTTCGGACCGAAGCCGTCGGAATAGGCCGCCTGGCCGCCGACGGTGACGGTAAAGAAGGTACGGCCGTGGAAGCCCTTGTTGAACGCGATGATCTGGTTCTTTTGTTCGCCGTGTACATCCAGCGCCCAGCGACGGGCCAGTTTCAGCGCCGCTTCGTTGGCCTCTGCGCCCGAGTTGGCGAAGTAGACTTTTTCGGCAAAGGTGGCGTCGGTCAGCTTTTTAGCCAGACGCAGCGCAGGCTCGTTGGTCATCACGTTAGACAGGTGCCAGATTTTTTCGCCTTGCTCTTTTAGTGCCTTTACCAGGGCAGGGTGACAATGACCCAGGCAGTTCACCGCGATACCACCGGCAAAATCGATAAACTCGTTACCGTTTTGATCCCACACGCGCGCCCCTTCGCCCTTTACCGGGATAACGTCTGACGGGTTGTAATTGGGAACCATAACTTCGTTGAATAAATCTCTGGTGACTTGCATGACGCTTTACCTTTCAAACTTGTTTAATGAGGTGGACGGGCGGTTAACGACTGAAGCTAAAAAGCGCGCCGGTCCGTTTGTTGTTCTCTGCGTACCATTATCAGAGCTTAGAATGAAAAAATGTAGTGCCACTTTGTTAAAAATGATTAAAATAAACATCAAATTGTCAAAAATAGAGAGCAATATGATAAGTCCTCAGGATGAAAAGTTGCTGGCAATACTGCGAACGAATGCCCGTGCCAGCATTTCTGATCTTGCCCGCGCGCTGAACTTGTCGCGTTCTACCGTGCAAAGCCGAATGCTGAAACTGGAAGAAACCGGCGTGATAAAGGGCTACAGCGTAGAATATGGTGACGCCTGGTTGTCGAACATGGTGTCGGCCCACGTCTCGATTAAGGTTAAGCAGAAATTGACCACCAAAACCAATGTGGAGCTGAAACAGATAGATGCCATCTCCGAACTCTATGCCATCAGCGGCGAATATGACCTTATCGCCGTGGTACAGGCGCAAAACCTCGAACAGCTCAGCCATCTGCTCGACGACATTGGTAACCTCGACGGCGTAGAGCGGACCAATTCATCGGTGATACTGGAAACCAAGTTCAAACGTTAGCCGCGCTGTCCTGTTCGCATGGTGCACAGAACGAAGCGAGGCTGAGTAAAGTAACGTTCGACGGCAGGGGCTCGTGTATCCGACCAAGGGCTAATTGCCCCCGTTTTTAATATCTGCGCTAATATAAATAGCGGGCCCTCAGACAGTTTTTGGAAAGCGATATGGTAAAACGCGACGTCAGGATAATGCTGGTTGATGACAATCAGATCAATCTGGATCTGCTGCAGCATTGTCTTGAAGGCAATCAGTACAGCATTTCGACCGCGATGTCAGGCGCTGAGGCCCTTGAGATGGCGGCATCAGAACCGCCGGATCTTATCTTATTGGATGTCATGATGCCCGGGTTGGACGGCTTCGAGCTCTGTAAGCACTTAAAGGAGGAACCCCGTACCTCCCATATCCCCGTTATCTTTGTCACCGGCAAGGTGGAACCCGACGACCTGCGTAAGGCCTTTGAAGTAGGGGCCGCCGATTATATCCGTAAGCCAATTTGTGAAATTGAAGTAAAGGCCAGGGTGGCGAACCAGGTTATGCTGTTGGAAAAGGAACAGCTCGCCAAGGAAGCCTTGGTTGAATCCGAAACCATGTCGGCGCTTGGCGGGCTGGTCGGGGGGATCTGTCACGAGGTTTCGACCCCCATGGGATTGCTTACCATGTCGTTGAGTTTTTTTGCCGAGGAACTTGAAAAAATACAGCGAGCCTTCAAGAACAAGTCGATGACGGCTCAGCAGTTTGAGCACTTCTTGCAGGAAACGGAGGAAGCCGTGGGCATCGCCCAGCGCAATCTCGAGAATTCTCGCCACATGATGGAAAGCTTTAAACAGATTGCGGTGGACCAGTGCAGTCATAAAATGGTCAGGGTGAACTTAAAGCAGTATTTGGGCTCTGTGGTCCTCAGCTTGCGGCCGCTGTTAAAGAAGACCCGCCATCAGGTGTTGCTTGATTTTCCGGCTGAGGTGGAATGCGAACTTCAGGCCGGGGCCCTGTCTCAGGTGGTGACTAACCTGATCAAGAACTCCCTTATTCACGGATTCGAGGGCATAGACGAAGGCCATATCAGGATTAAGGTGACGCTCGAAGGCGACAGCTTGAAACTGGTCTATA
>JBNKEN010000251.1:0-2188 GCA_050288805.1 Pseudoalteromonas sp. | reverse complement strand
AGTCTTCGAGCAGGGTCAACGCCTCGGATTTCGCAACGGCCTTAAAGCGGTATTGTTCGTCGAGCCCGAGCAGCCAGGTTTCTATCTCGAGCCCCTGTGCCGCGGCAAACAGGTGATTGAGATACGCAGCGATGTAGTCTTTGGCCTTGACGCTGGCGCTGCGGTAAAACACCTGCCGCGAGCCGTATAAGCGGTTGAGCCAGCCGATAAGACGCACGCCGCAGAGGGACAGATCGATTTCTTCGCGCCGCGCGCCCTCGGTAACGCCGAGCCCGGTGAGGTTCGCGGCCAACGCACCGATGCGCACTTCCAGTCCTGCCAATGTCAATGAACCCAAATGGGCCTGCGGCAAATCGCCCCGTTGCAACAATCGCTCGGCCTCAACGGGCTGCTCAGAGAGCCGGGCGGTCAGGATTTCATCGAGATACTGGTAGCGGCTCAACGCATCGAGGGCAAAGGGTTCTTCATCTTCACCGACCTCCTCCGGCTGCGCCAGCCTGATGCCCAGCACCTGCTGGTAAAACATTCGCTGCGGACGCAGCACGCCGCGGATCAGGGCCTCGCTTTCAAGCTCCTCGAGCGGCGCCTCCTCGAGCGGCGTCGGCGCCTCCAATAAAATAGTCTCATTTTGCAGCCAGGCCGGGTTGTAGCTTTGCAACGAGCCGGCCTGGTAATAGCGCGGATTAAACGGCTGTAAACTGTGCTCCGTCACCAGCGCCTCCGGCAACGGCGCGCCGTCGGCAAAGTAAAAACTGCGCGACAGGTATTCCAGCAGTTCGCTGATTAGAATCGACGGCATACGTTTTTCATTGTCGAAGCAGGAATGGCCGACATAGCTGAGGTAAAGTTTCTCCCGCGCGCTCAAAAGCGCCTCGAGAAACAGGTATCTGTCGTCGAGTTTGCGTGAACGATCGCCTTTTTGACGCCGCGAATGGGGCACCAGATCGAAGCCGATGGGCTGTACGGTTCGGGGATAATCGGCGTCGTTGAGGCCGAGCATGCACACCACCTTGAAGGGCACGGCGCGCATCGGCATCAGGGTACAGAAGTTAACCGCCCCGGCCCAAAAACGCTGGCCCACGCCTTTTTCACGCAGGCCCTGGCCGAGCAGCTGGCAGATCACCCGCTGCGAAACGGGGCCCTGCTGATCGCCGTTGTGGTAGTGGCTGTCGAATCCGTCGATCACGCGCTGGATCTGCATCAGATCCCAGTTCTGCTCCAGTTCGGTATCGAACAGCTCGAGCAACATCGCCTTAAGCGTCGCCGACTTTTGATCCAGGGTAGCATCCGGTGCCAGCGCCTCCTTGTAGCGGGCCAGCGCATCGATAAAGCAGAGCAATTTGTCGAGCGCTTGCTGTGCCATGCCCTCGACCAAATCGGCGGGATAGATCCCCTGGAACTCCTCACTCTCGTCACGTACCGCCACCCCCAGCAACAGGCGTTTCAGACCATGACGCCAGGTGTTCAGCTCCAGGGTCGGCAGCGCAAACTCGCTTTTGTGCTCGCCGCTGAGCCCCCATTTTACACCCACCTGTTCGAGCCAGTAGGCGAATTGATCCATGTCCTGCTCTGTGGTATCAAATTTTGCGGCAATGGCATCGACCCGCAGCAAGTCGAGTATGTCGGACACCCCGAAGCGGCTGAACGGCAAGCGGGCAAGGCGCAGGAATGACGCCAGCACCGGCCTCTCCTGTTCTATGGCGAGATCGGCAATGGCATAGGGAATAAAACGTTCGTCGCGGGCGCCACCGAATACCGCCTCGATATAGGGGCTGTAACTGCCGACGTCCGGCATCATCACTATGATATCCTTCGGCGTCAGACCCGGGTCCGCTTCAAACAGGCGCAGCAGATGATCGTGCAGCGCCTCGACCTCGCGCAGCGGTGTATGGCAGTCGGCAATCCGCACGCTGGTATCGCCGGCAGGCACAGAAAGCCGACCCTCTTCGCTGATAAACCATTCGGTATCGGCACACAGGGATTCCCCCTTGAACGCCAGGTTGTAGATTTCAGACTGCAACTGCGACAACAGGGAATCGTTAAAATCACAGACAAAACCGTCTATCCAGCGCGCGTCCAATTGCAGCAACTGTTCAAGATAGTCGCGCCCGAGTTTACCCCAGGCGCTGAGCAGCGGGTTGCCGACCAGATAATAACGCTCTCGCTGCGCCTCGGCGTCCAGCTCCGG
>JBNKEN010000250.1:0-4497 GCA_050288805.1 Pseudoalteromonas sp. | reverse complement strand
GCCCCGGAACTGGTGATGACTTCCACCGTCTGACCGGTATCCAGCGCTTTACTGAGCGGATAGGGCTTGCGGTTGACGCGCACGCCGACACAGGTATTGCCGACATCCGTATGGACTGCGTAGGCGAAATCGACGGCGGTTGCCCCCATGGGCAGTTCAATAATACGGCCGTCGGGGGTGAAAACATAAATCTCGTCGGGAAACAGCTCGGTTTTTACGTTTTCTACGAATTCGAATGACGAACCGGCGCTTTGTTGCAATTCCAGCAGGCTTTGCATCCACTGGCGGGCCTTTTGCTGGGCCGTATTGCCACT
Organism: Pseudoalteromonas sp.; assembly: GCA_050288805.1. Taxonomy (GTDB): domain Bacteria; phylum Pseudomonadota; class Gammaproteobacteria; order Enterobacterales; family Alteromonadaceae; genus Pseudoalteromonas. The sequence goes on along the minus strand of JBNKEN010000250.1, from coordinate 4,183 downwards.
GCTGTCGCCGGATTTTTTGTACATCCAGTGCGCCGCGACCCCTTTGTCGGCCATGTGATCCATGTCGTGCGTGCGGATCTGTATCTCAACCGGGATCCCGTGAGGGCCGACCAGGGAAGTATGCAACGATTGATAGCCGTTGGTCTTCGGCATCGCGATGTAATCTTTAAAACGAGTTTCGATGGGTTTGTACAGGTTGTGAGTCACACCCAGCACGCGATAGCAGGTATCCATGGAGTTGACCACGATACGGAACGCGTAGATGTCCATAACTTCGTTGAACATCAGTTCCTTGTTCAACATCTTGCGATAGATGCTGTAGAGGTGCTTTTCGCGTCCGCTGACTTCCGCCTCGATCCCGGCTTCTCGCAGGCGTGATTCAATCTCATGCTGAATATTGCTGATGACTTCCTTGCGGTTGCCCCGCGCCTTGATCACTTCCGACTTCAAGGCCCGGTGACGCATCGGGTAAAGCGCCTGGAAACCTAAATCTTCCAACTCGTTCTTGATATCGTGAATACCCAGGCGATTGGCGATGGGCGCGAAAATCTCCAAGGTTTCGCGGGCAATGCGGCGACGCTTATCCGGGCGCAGGGCGCCCAGGGTGCGCATGTTGTGGGTGCGGTCAGCCAGTTTGATCAGAATGACTCGAATATCCTGGGTCATTGCCATGATCATCTTGCGATAGTTCTCGGCTTGGAATTCTTTTTTATCTTTAAAGCTCAGCTTGTCGAGCTTGCTCACCCCCTCCACAAGTTCGGCCACGGTATCGCCGAAAATCTCCGCCAAATCCTGCTGGCTGAAGTCGGTGTCCTCTATCACATCGTGCATTAACGCCGCCATCAGGGTTTCGTGATCCAGTTTCATATTGGCCAGGATCTGAGAAACTTCAACCGGGTGAGTGATATAGGGTTCTCCGCTGGAACGTGTTTGTCCTTCGTGTGCCTCTCGGGCGACAACATAGGCTTTTTGCACCAGGTCGACATCGGCCGGGGAGAGATATTCCGAGATTTTCTTTTTCAGGCCTTCAAAAAGATACATTCACACTCCAATGTTCTTGTGAAGTTGTGGGGGAAAGGTAAGGTAGAATATACGATGAATTAAGGGGATTGCCAACGGGGTTGCCCGCCGTTGGCGTTATCAGGCCGGGCAGGAATTACTGATGGCCACCCACGATCGCGGCAACGGCAGCCAGCTCGGCCGCGTCTTGGTGTTGCTGCTCCTGACGCTCGATTTCGTCAAGTGATGCGCTGTTGACCAGACCTTTCTCGATTTCACGTAGTGCAATAACAGTTGGCTTGTCATTCTCTTCGTCTACCATAGGATCTTTACCGCCTACGGCGATTTGGCGTGCACGGCGTGCCGCTACCAGGATCAGGTCAAAACGATTGCCAATTTTATCTACTGCATCTTCAACAGTTACGCGAGCCATTCTTAACTCCAAAGTTTTTCAATTACGCAAAGGCGTAGTGTACTTTATGGCGCCACGAACGCCAAGAGCCCGTGGCGAATTTTTAGTTAATTCAGCAGTGCATCCAACAGGGTTGCATGCCTTGTTGCTTGTCTGGATTGTGCCAGACGGCGAGCCTTGACGATGGTTTCCAGCTCACTCAGGGCGGTGTCGAAATCGTCGTTGATGATCAGGTAGTCATATTCGTCGTAGTGAGAGCTTTCCGATTGCGCCTGCGCCATACGCCCGGCGATCACTTCTGCGGAATCCTGGCCGCGATTGTTGAGGCGTTTTTCCAGTTCTTCTTTCGAAGGGGGGAGAATAAAAATCGTATTCACGTCGGGCATGATTTCACGAACCTGGCGTGCGCCCTGCCAGTCGATATCGAGAAACACGTCGATGCCGGCGGCCAGCTGCGATTCGATGGCCTGCTTGGAGGTGCCATAGTAGTTGTCAAAAACCTGCGCCCACTCGAAAAAGTCGTCCTGAGCAATCAGCGACTTGAACTCGTCGCTGGTCACGAAGTGATAATGTACGCCGTTTTCTTCGCCCGGACGAGGCTGGCGTGTGGTATGGGAGACAGACACCTTTACATCGTCATGATTTTTCAACAAGGCACTGATAAGGCTTGATTTTCCGGCGCCTGAGGGGGCCGAAAGAATAAATAGGTTTCCGCGTGTTTGAGACATGTTTTCTCTACTAAAATTAGACGCCAAAACGAATACCAGCGCCGTTCATACAATTTCCATATTTTAATCGCTCTGACCCCGGATGGCTATGGCGGATTTGGCGGTGTGTCGAGATTGGCCATGAGCGAGGCATTCGTTGAACCAGATCATCACCCGCTACGACGGGTTTGGTTACACTGTATTCAATGCATATGAAACAGGGGGGAGGGAGTATGTGGTTGCATGTTGTTGCCGGGGTTGCGCGGGTGAAGTTTTTAACACTGACCTTACTATGCGTGGCGTTGGCTGAGGTACTCAGTTGGTATCAAACGGGCCAAATCAAGCCCGGCACATTTGGATTGGTGCTTTTGGTTGCGCTGTGCGCCCACATCAGCGTGAATGCCTTTAACGAGTACTTCGATTTTCGCTCCGGGCTTGATCTGAAAACGAGCAAGACCCCTTTCAGCGGAGGAAGCGGTGCCTTGGTGGCTGCTCCTGGGTATGCACCGATAGCGCTGGTGGTCGCGATCGTGTCCCTGATACTCACTTTAAGCGGCGGGTTGATGCTGGCGGTGGAGCAGGGAATGAAACTCTTGTTAATCGGCCTTCCCGGCGTGCTGCTTATTTATTTTTACACCCAAACCATCAACCGCATGCCGATTTTATGTTTTCTGGCGCCCGGTATCGGCTTTGGCTTACTGATGACCTTAGGGGCCTGCTGGGTCTTCAGTGGACTGCTGACGACCGCGGCCTGGCTGCTCTCTTCTATTATGGCCTTGCTGGTGAGCGATTTGCTGTTGCTCAATCAATTTCCGGATGTCGAAGCCGACAAGACGGTAGGCAGAAGGCATATTCCCATCCTGTATGGCAGGGTTAAGAGCGCCCGTTTGTTTGCTGTGGTTTATGTTGCCGCCTTTTTATTGTTGCTGTTTGGTGTTGCGACGGGATTGCTCCCCTGGCCCACCTTGTTTGGCTTGGCCGTTTCGCCCCTCTTGCTCAAGCTGCTTCGCGAATTGCCGAATAAGGCAGACAATATGAATGAATTAATTCCGTTGCTCGGGCTAAATGTGATGATTGTTCATGTTTTCCCGCTCGGGATCATTGCGGGGCTGATTATTTCTGCGCTGGCGGGAATATGAAGGGAGATAAAGCCGCGTTGTAGCAACGCGGCTGACGTTGAGAAAGGTTACTCGATGTTTTGGATCTGTTCGCGCATTTGCTCTATCAGCACCTTAAGCTCTACGGCGGCGTTGGTGACTTCCGTGTTGATAGACTTGGATGCCAGGGTGTTCGCCTCGCGGTTGAATTCTTGCATCATGAAGTCGAGACGGCGACCGCAGGCGCCTCCCTTGGCGAGGATTTTTTTGGTTTCCTTGACGTGTGACTTGAGGCGGTCCAGTTCTTCGGCCACATCCAGTTTTTGCGCCAGATAGATAAGTTCCTGTTCAAGGCGGTTTTCGTCGATGTCGGCCTTCAGTTCATCCAGCTTTTGTTGCAGTTTTTCCCGCTGCCACTTCAGCACTTCAGACATGTGTTGTTCGACAATTGCGACCTGCTCAAGAATGCCGTCAAGCCGTTGTTCGATAAGCAGTTGCAGGTTAGCGCCTTCATCGCTACGGGCAGATTTAAAGTCTTCGATCAGTTGATCTAAGCCTTTTATCAGATCGGCCTGTACGCTGTCCATGTCGACTTCTTCCGCTTCCATCACACCGGGCCAGCGCAGAATATCCACCGGATTGATGTCGCCTTTGCTTAATTCCTGAACCCATTTGGCACTTGAAACTAATTGTCTCGCAAGCGACTCGTTGATCGTCAGTTCGCCGACATGGGCCGGATTCGCAGTAAATTTTAAAAAGACTTCAACCTTGCCCCGTTGCAGCTGTTGGCGCAGGCGCTCGCGGATCAGCGGCTCCATGCCACGGAACTGTTCAGGCGCGCGGATAAAGGTTTCCAGGTAACGCTGGTTCACGGAGCGGATTTCCCAGGTGCCGGTGCCCCAGTCGCCTTTGATTTCAGTGCGCGCATAAGCGGTCATACTGTGGATCATGGATGATTTCCTAAAAAT
>JBNKEN010000249.1:0-5757 GCA_050288805.1 Pseudoalteromonas sp. | reverse complement strand
GCGGCATCGCCAACCTGACCTGGCTGCCGAAAAGCGCCGACGCGGGGGCCGTTTTCAGCTCGGATCTCGGCCCCGGCAATACGCTGATGGACGCCTATGTGCAGCGCCACTTCAAGGATATGGACTATGACAACGACAGCGCCGTTGCCCGTAAGGGTAAGATCCATCAAGAATTGCTGAACGAGCTGAAAAGTCATAGGTTTATCGCCCTGGGACTGCCGAAAACCACCGGACCGGAGGTCTTTAATCTGGCCTATCTCAGCGCCGCCCAAAACCACACCGGTACGCTCGGTCTCAGCCATGAGGATGTGCTGGCGACCCTCAACCGTTTTACCGCCGAGGTGGTGGCCGGTGCGCTGGAAGAATGTCGCAAAAAAATGGGCGACTTCGTTTTATACGCCAGCGGCGGCGGCATTCACAATCCGCTGTTGATGGAGCACCTGCTGGCGCTCTGCCCCTGGCTGGGTGTAATTTGTACCACGGCGGTGCTCGGCATCAACCCGGACGCCAAGGAGGCCGTGCTGTTTGCTATTCTGGCCAACGAATGCGTGGCGGGGCAAAGTAAGGGGTTTGCCAATGCCCGCGAAGGGATCCCCGGCGTCACCATGGGGAAGATCAGCTTCCCGGATTAATGGGAGGCTAAGGCGATGTCGTCGTAACCGGGCGACCGTTCAGCCGCATGTTTTCAGTTCGTTGCGAGAAAGGTCTTGAGCGGATCGTACCTCAGCCCTTCGTCTGTGCTGTGGGAATGATAAAGACTGAAGCGGTCAAACCGCACGGTGAGCGGCCCGAACGGGCGACTCACCAGAGGTTCCGGTTTGGCGCGGCGCAGCAAGGTGATATGCGGCGAATAGGGCAGCTGGTTGTGATAAAGCCCCAGCGCTTCCCCCTTATCCCTCAGCTTGTTTGCGAGCGACAGCAACGGCTCGGGTGATTCATCCGGTTTCAGGTAAAAGATCCCGTTATGCGGCCAATAGCCCGTTGCGCTAAAGGTCAGCGAAAAGGGCGTAAATTCGATTTGTTCGGCAAAGCAGACAAGTTCGTGCTCACGCTCAGAGTCGACCTCGGCGAGAAACGCCAGCGTCAGGTGCAGGTTGGTTTTTTTCACCAGCGCCCGCTTGCTTTGTACCGCGGTGTGCAGCCAGTCGTCGATCGCCTGCTCTGCCTGTGAGCTCAGGCCCAATCCGAAAAACAGCCTTTTTCCCGTCACTTGAATACGACCTCTCGTTGGCTGCGGGTATAGGTGCGCGATTCCGGGGCGGTCCAGGCACCGTTTTTAAAATACCGGGTCGACACGGTAAAGGCGTCGTTTTGGAATTCGCTGGTGGACTCAACCCGGGTTATACCGCTGTCGTTACCGTTGACATCCTCGTAGGCGGCAAAGCTCTGCGGGCTTCGTACCTCAAGATGACCCTGGGTGTAAAAGCCCGCCGTGGTGAAATAGTAAAACACCAGGCGTTCGGTTTTTTTGTCCCAGAAGATCAGTGATTCACCGCCGTATTGGCCGTCGTTGATCGAATGCAGGGTACGTATTGCCGTGCCGTTCAGGGCGCGCTCCCAGCGGCTGACGTCCCGAACGGGCGGCTTGCCCGGGGCGACGGGAAAATCGGCCTGCCAGGTGCCGAGATAGGGCTCGAACACGCGAAGTTTTTCATCCAAGGCGTTCTCTGCGGCAAAGCCCGGCTGGCAAAAAAGTAGCAATCCGCTATAGAGAAGGGTCAGTAAGGTGCGCATGGCTGTAACTCAAACTGGTTTTTATTCAGTAAGTTGTAGCACAAAAACGCAGTGCGGAACAAAGGGTAAAAAAACCGCCGGTAAAAACCGGCGGCAAAAATCGGGATGGATACCCGGGCGTTACAGGTCGCTTTTGACCAGTAAACCCACCAGGCCCCCGAGCAGGGAAGTAAACAGGGTCGTTTTAAACGAAGCGGCGCTAAGCTTGGGCTGCGACAGCGCGCTCACATCGATATAGGCTTCAAACAGGCAGCTTTCCTTGATCACGCCATGGCGGCCATGGAGTCCTAACTGGATCACATAGGTATCGCTTAGGTGTGCTCTGTCGAGCGGCCATGTCACGGTCAGTTCCAGTGACTTGTGCAGCAGGTCTTTTTCCGTCAGCGTGTATTCGCCGTACCCGTCGGCCTCGCGCGATTCTTCGCGCGTTGCGCTGATCGCCAGCGTATCGCCGGTGCGAGCGCTCGGCGGCAGATCGCAGGGAAGCCGCAGGGTGCCGTCCGGCGACAGGGTGTAGCTCGTCGGCTCAGATTGTGTATCGCTCATAAACGACCCGCTGTCCTGCGTTTCGAACGAAGGCCTGAATCCGGTGTGTGTCGATGGCGCTGACAACTGCATCATCTGGGGTTGAAACCAATCAATAACTAAGATGGTTGAATTATCCGCAATCATTGTTACGGTTTTATGACTTTAAAGCGCTCTAATATGACAGTTTTATGACTTTTACGTTTTCTCATTGTGGGATCTCTTTATTTGTGAAATCCCGTCTCATCACTGTGATATGAAATCTCACAATCATTGCCAACTACATGCTCGGCTTTTTTGAATTGAGCCAGACAGCTTGCTTCGCCAAAGAATCGGGCGTTTAATACCAAGGGCTTTTCGGGCCCGGCGCGCAGAGCTTCGGTCATAGCGGATGGGGCGGAAGCTTTGCATTTGCCGACCCGGAGCAAGGACTTGCCATGGCGTATGTAACGCGCCGCATGGGCTCACCGCTCAATGGCGATCCCCGGGCCAAAAATCTGTTGGCCAGCCTTTATCTTGCATTAAACACATTTGCTGCCTGAGGGTTGCGTTCTTTCACATCGAATTTCAGGAGTTACCTATGAACCGGGTCAATAATCAGGCGCTTATTAAAACAAAGGCCTATATCAACGGGCAATGGCTGGACACAGAAAATCGATGCCCGGTTTACGATCCGGCCGATCAGACCGTGCTGGCAGAAGTCAGTGACGGTTCTACGGAACACGCTCACGCGGCCATTGATGCGGCGGCGGGCGCCTTTGTCGCCTGGTCTAAACGGCCTGCCGCCGAGCGGGCACGTCTGATGCGCCGCTGGTTCGATTTGATGATGGAAAACCAGCAGGATCTGGCAACCATTTTGACCCTGGAGCAGGGCAAGCCCCACGCAGAGGCGATGGGCGAAATTGCCTATGGCGCGTCTTACCTGGAATGGTTCGCCGAAGAGGGCAAGCGGGTGTACGGCGATACCATTCCGTCGCTCAATGCGGATCAGCGAATTTTAGTTATCAAACAACCGGTTGGCGTGGTGACGGCGATCACGCCGTGGAATTTCCCGAATGCCATGATCGCCCGTAAGGCGGCGGCTGCGCTGGCGGCCGGCTGTACCTTTGTGGTGCGTCCGGATATGCAGACACCGCTTTCGGCGCTGGCGATGGCCGAGCTTGCCGATCAGGCCGGAATACCTGCCGGGGTGTTCAACGTGGTGCTTGGCAGCGATGCGCCGGCCATCGGCAAGGTGCTGACCGAGCATCCCAAGGTGGCAAAGTTTACGTTCACCGGCTCGACCGCGGTCGGCAAAAAGCTGATCGCCCAGTGCGCCGGCGGGGTTAAAAAAGTATCCATGGAACTTGGCGGCAATGCGCCGTTTATCGTGTTTGACGATGCGGATCTCGATGCCGCCGTCAGCGGCGCACTCACGGCGAAATACCGTAATGCGGGGCAAACCTGCGTGTGCAGCAACCGGATTTTTGTACAACAAGGCATTTACGATGCGTTCGTTGCTAAATACCTCGCCGGCGTAGAAACCTTGAAGCTCGGTCACGGGTTGAGCGAAGGGGTGCATATCGGGCCGCTGATTTCAGCCAGGGCGTGCGAACAGGTTGATGCCCTGGTGCAAAGTTCGATTGCCCAAGGGGCGAAACTGATGCTCGGCGGCAGGCGCCTGTCGCCCGACAGCCAGTACTATCAGCCGACCGTTTTGACCGAGGTCAGCAACGACATGCCGGTGGCCAGCAACGAAATTTTCGGCCCGGTGACGCCTATCATTGCCTTCACCGATGAAGCGGATGCGATTGCCCAGGCCAACGACACCGACTATGGCCTTGCGGCCTATTTTTACAGCCGCGATCTCGGGCGCGTATGGCGCGTCAGTGAGGCGCTTGAATACGGCATGATAGGCATCAACTCAAGTATCATCTCCAACGCAGCGGCACCGTTCGGCGGCGTTAAACAGTCGGGCAATGGTCGAGAAGGCTCGAAATATGGCCTCGATGATTACCTCGAAATCAAATACCTGTTGATGGGGGGCCTGGAAGGTTAAGGGCGGAGCACCGTGTCTCGTTTACGTCGGCCGAGCTAAACGCTGGCAGCGATTTATACGCTCTGAACCGGATGTTCCGTGTCGATAAGGTAGCGCATGCCCTTGCCCAATTCAACGGTGCAAACGTAAGGAGTGTATAGTCGCCGCCGTGCCTGATGTCTGCGGACAGAGTGGTAAACTAAAGGTTGTTAGGGGGGTCTTTTTAGTTTAAAAATTGCTCAACTACATAGGTAGCCACATCATTGAAAATACGACTGCCAGTATACTGGCATAGTTTCTTTCCAACTTATCGTAACATTTTGCTATTGCTCTAAAATGTTTGCTTCTAGCAAAAGGTTTTTCAACTAAATGGCGATACCTCTTCCGTCAGCGAATAATTCAGCGTATTGAGGTTTTTTGCGAACAGGTTCTGCATGGTCCTTTTTTATTTTTAAAATAGCAGGGCAGGCTTTCAGGTGTATTTGCGGACGCTTGTATTTGACCGTAGAAAAGCCCCGATTTGGCAAGATAAATTGTTTAATTTAAAGCCAGGTTCGGACTTTACTCATGCCAAAATCCATGTGAGTATAGGTGCGAATGATCAGAAATGGATGTTTCGATGATCCGGTATAACCTGCTGTTTTTCAGTCTGATGTTTTTGCTTTCAGCCCGTGCCCAGGAAGTGGTTTGGTTAAGTGAGCCGCTTGAATTAAAGGTGGGCGGCCAAGACTATATCAATATGGGGATCGGACGCGAAACGATCGACCTGTTAAGCAGCTATTTGGCCGATTACCGGATCACCCCCGTCAGGGCAAACATCAACCGTACCTTTAAGCAGCTTCAAAGCTCGGAGTTGGCTTGTACCGATGCAAAGATACGGACAGCAGAACGCAGAGACGTGGCTGTACCTTCAAAGCTGCCGCAATTTTTTCTGCCGGCCTACCAGCTCTACGTCAATCCCCAATATGCGCCGTTGGTTCGCCTGCATTTAGACGCCGAAGGCAAGGTCAAACTGCGGGAATTGCTTTCCAGCGAAACCCGGTTTCGTTTAGGTACCTCGCGACACAGGCAATATTCAAAAGAAATTAATGAATTACTCAACGATCCTCGCTATGAATTCAATGTCTGGCAACGCACAGGTACCGACATGTCGTTGGGGCTGATAGGCATGTTGCTGGCAGATCGCGTTGATATGGTGATCGAATTTCCCCTTATCATGAGCCACACACTGGCGAAATTAGATGAGCCCAGGAAGCTGGCTGAATTTGCCTTGTCCGAAATTGACGACTACGAGGAAGGCTACATCTTTTGTTCCAAAACCGAAAAAGGACACGCGTTCATAAGCCAACTCGATGAGGTGATGAAGACACTCACCCGAAAACCGATTTATCTTTATACGCAATTACATTGGTTTGCGCCGGCGTCGTGGCCCATGATCATCAGCTACTATAACCGCATTTACGGCACCCAGTTTACCTTGG
>JBNKEN010000248.1:0-15514 GCA_050288805.1 Pseudoalteromonas sp. | reverse complement strand
CATCGCCCTGCGAGGCGACGGCCACCATATTTTTGCCGTCAAGGATACCCGCATTGAGGGCCATTTGCGGCAGGAAGGTGACGCCCATCTGGCATTCCACCATGCTGAGCAGGGTGTGCAGGCTAGCGGCCTCGAACGGGTTGATACACGACTGGCGGTTTAGGTGACACGCACTCAGCGCATGTCTGGTCATACAGTGCTCACGCTCAAGCAGAAATACGCTGGCTTCCGGCAGCAGGTTGAAATCCTGAATGCCCCGCGCCGGCGTATAGTCCTTGTGATGTACCAGACTGAAATGATCCTGAGCCAACACCTGGGTGTGGAATCGCCCGGTATCATAAGGCAGGGCCAGCAAGGCCAGATCAATTGCACCATGCTCTAACTTGTCGAGCAGGTTATCGGAGGTGTTTTCTACCAGGACCAGCTCCAGTTCGGCGAACTGCTCACGGCAATACCGATACAAGGGCGCCGCGATAAAGCTCGCGATGGTGGGGATCACACCGATGGTCAGGCGGCCGTGCAACGGGTGCAGGTGACTGCGGGTCAGCTCCTTGACGCTCAGGGTATCGTCGATGATCTTACGGGCCCGCTCAACCACTTCCTCACCGATGGCGGTAAACATCAGACTGCGGTTTTCCCGCTCAATCAACTGGCAGCCGAGGGTTTCTTCAAGATTTTGGATGGCCGAACTCAGGGTCGACTGGCCGACGAAACAGGCACTTGCGGCCTTGCCGAAGTGTTGATACTGATGAACCGCAAGCAGGTATTGCAGCTGTTTGATACTGGGTAAATTATTCATAGATGCTGAAAATAAAAAGATCCCAATACCGCGGGTATTGAGACCTTTTACAAGCTAAAAGTCTGTCTTTTCTAATTTATACACCAAACATGGCGCGTAAGATATAGAAAATTACAATAGCAAGTGCAGCGCCGACTGGCAACGTGATGACCCAAGAAATAACGATATTTCTCACCACGTTCATATTCAGGGCCGCAATACCGCGCGCCATACCTACACCGAGAACACCACCGACCAGGGTTTGTGTGGTCGAGATAGGCAGACCCGTGCCCGATGCAATAACAACGGTAGAGGCGGCGGCCAGTTCGGCGGCGAAACCGCGGCTTGGCGTCAGGTGCGTGATCCCTTCACCAATCGTTTTGATTACTTTTTTACCCAGAATGGCCAGGCCGAATACGATACCAAAACCACCCAACGGCAGAATCCACCAGGCCAGCGCAGACTTCTTGGCGATTTCACCATGGCTGGATACGATGCTGACAACGGCAGCCAGCGGACCGATTGCGTTGGCTACGTCGTTTGAACCATGGGCAAACGCCATACAACAGGCCGTCAGCACCATCAGTACCGCAAATACTTTTTCAACGTTGTTGAACTGCATTTTTTTGTCGGCCTTCGGGTCCATCTTCAGGCGTGAAATGACGATGCTGCCGATCACACCAACGACTACGGCGATGGCAACAGAAAGAAGATAGCCTTCCATCGCACCCATGTGGATACCGATGTGCTTAAGGCCTTTCTTGATGGTTACCAGCGACATAACAAAACCGGCCAGACCCATATAGATAGGCACATAGCGCTTCGCGTTTTGCAGGGGTGAATCCGTGTCGAAAATCAGCTTCTGCGCACTCATGAATATCAGGTAGGCGATAAAACCGGAAATCGCCGGGGTGACGATCCAGCTACCGACGATGCCGGTTACCTTGCCCCATTGAATCGCTTCGCTGCCTACCGCAACCAGCGCAAAACCGATGATAGCACCGATAATAGAGTGCGTGGTCGATACCGGCCAACCGAGATAAGACGCCACCAACAGCCAGGTACCGGCCGCAAACAGCGCAGAGATCATACCCAACACCATCAGCTCAGGCACATCTGCAAAGGGTGCAGCGTCAATAATGCCTTTACGGATCGTCGATGTAACTTCACCACCTGCCAGATAGGCACCGGCGAATTCGAAAATCATGGCGATAAAGATAGCCTGCTTGATGGTCAATGCCTTTGAGCCTACCGAGGTGCCCATGGCGTTTGCCACGTCGTTGGCACCGATACCATAAGCCATAAAAAAGCCGACCACTGCGGCAACCAGTACCAAAACGGTACCATAGGATGCAATGATATCCATTGAATAACCTTTTGTGTGTTCTTGCTATTGAATTAACGAGCTAACATCAGCTCAAGACGGGATCCGACTCGCTCGGCGTTATCGGCCAGGTCACCCACCCACTCGATGATCTTGTACAGGAACATCACATCAACGGGGTTCAGGCTCGCTTCGGCTTTACGCAGCTCGCGGCGGATTTTGATTTGCATTTCATCCGTGTCTTGCTCGATGGCGTCCAGTTTTTCCAGCATTTTCTCGACCAGAGTTACCTCACGGCCGCGGAAACCGGTTTCCAGCAATTCATCCAGCTCGTTGATTGCTTTAGACGCCTGCTTGGTGGCATCTACGCAACGCTCAAGATAGGTAAGAAAATCTTCCTGAATCGACTCAGGCACCTGCAGTTCACGTCCAATCACAACACCGGCGATGTCTTTCGCCTTGTTTGCGATCTTATCCTGTTGTGTCACCAGCTCCAGCAGGTCGGTACGCTCAACCGGCATAAACAGGCCGCGTGGCAGGTGCAGGCGGATATTGCGCTTCATTTCATCCGCTTCACGCTCGATTGAACGAATGCGCAGACGAACTTCTTCCGCTTCAGCCCACTCACCGTTAAAGGTGTGTTTGAAAAAAGGAACCAGGGCGGCACTCGCCTGATGCACTTTTTTTATGTGGTCTTCCATGGGTTTAATAGGAGACTTAGCAAATACTCCCAAAAACGCGTTACTAGGCATAACTGACCCTTTAATTAATTAGTATGCATGCGGATGCGGATTTTACAGCATTACCCTCTGTTTTGAACGTTTTTTATCGTAAAGATAAAGGAAACAGACAAAACAAGGCGCAAAAGCGCCTTGTTTAAGGATAGGTGATTCCGTCGAAAACGGTTAAATCGATTTCTCGATATCTTCTTGCGAGATATGACGAATATCTTTTCCTTTGACAAAATAGATCACGTATTCCGCAATATTCTGGCAACGATCGCCGATACGCTCGAGTGAACGAACCGACCAGATAAGGTCCATGATTTTCGGAATCGAGCGCGGATCTTCCATCATGTAGGTCATGATTTGACGGGTGATCGCCTCGTATTCGCGGTCGATGCGGGCATCTTCCTTGTGTACTTCAAACGCGCTGTGTGCGTCCATACGGGCGAAGGCATCCAACACGCCGTTCAGCATTTTAGACACCAGACGTCCCATGTTTTCGATGTTCACCAACAGATCCTGCTGATCCTTGGTAAAGGAATCCAGCGCTACCTTGGCGATACGCTCCGCCTCATCGCCGATACGTTCGAGATCTGCGATGGTCTTGGCGATGGCGACAACCAGGCGCAGGTCGCTTGCAGCTGGTTGGCGCTTGGCGATGATGCGGGTGCATTCCTCATCGATGCTGACTTCCATGGCGTTAACCTTGTAGTCGTTTTCCTGCACCTTGCGGGCCATTTCGGCATCGCCGTTATGGACGGCATCAAGCGCCATATTCAATTGCTGTTCAACCAGGCCGCCCATGTTCAATACATGATTGCGCACGTTTTCCAGCTCGGCATTAAAGCGGCCGGAGATATGTTTGTTGATATTGTGTTCCATCTAACGCCTCTCTTAATTCGTTACAAGTATAAGCATAGCAAGTCGGGATTTAGCCGTAACGACCGGTAATATAGTCTTCGGTCTTCTTCTTGCTTGGCGTTGTAAACAATGTATTGGTATCCGAGTACTCGATAAGTTCCCCCATATACATAAAGGCCGTTTGGTCAGAAACCCGCGCCGCCTGTTGCATGTTGTGGGTAACGATCACAACCGTGTACTTGTTTTTCAGCTCGGTGATCAGCTCTTCGATAACCAGGGTTGAAATAGGATCCAGCGCCGAGGTCGGTTCGTCGAGGAGTAACACTTCCGGCTCGATAGCGATAGAGCGGGCAATAACCAGACGCTGCTGCTGACCGCCGGACAGGCCGAAGGCGCTGTCGTGCAGTCGATCTTTTACTTCGTCCCACAGCGCCGCACCGCGCAGTGATTTCTCAACCACTTCGTCGAGCTTACGCTTGTCTTTAATCCCCTGCAGGCGCAGGCCGTAAACCACGTTTTCATAAATCGATTTAGGGAACGGGTTAGGACGCTGGAACACCATACCGACGCTGCGACGCAGGGCCGCCACGTCAACGCGCTTGTCGTAGATGTTCTGGCCGTGCAACAGGATCTCACCTTCGATACGGCAGGTATCAACCAGGTCGTTCATACGGTTGATGCAACGCAACAGGGTCGATTTACCACAGCCTGACGGACCGATGAACGCAGTTACCTGGCCCTTAGGAATGTTCATGCTGACGTCGGTCAACGCCTGCTTGTCACCGTAGTAAAGATCAAGGGACTTGATCTCCAGCGCGGTTTGCTCCGGAGTCAGGTTGTTCAGATCCAGCTTGATGCCGTCGGCCTGCTGATTCACTTCGGGTGTTACTGATATCATAACTTTCTTACCTATCTCAAATTCTGTTCTGTTAGTGCTCAAGGGCGCGGAATTTCTCGCGCAGATGGTTGCGGATACCGATAGCGGTAATGTTCAACGCAACGATCACGGTCACGAGTAAAAAGGCGGTGGCATACACCAGCGGGCGCGCCGCTTCGACGTTCGGGCTCTGGAAGCCTACGTCATAAATGTGGAAACCCAAATGCATAAACTTGCGGTCCAGGTGGACAAACGGGAAGTTACCATCAAGCGGCAGGGTCGGTGCCATTTTAACCACACCTACCAGCATCAAAGGCGCAACCTCACCGGCGGCACGAGCAACGGCCAGGATAAGACCCGTCATGATAGCCGGGCTCGCCATCGGCACCACGATACGCCACAGGGTTTCCGCCTTGGTGGCGCCGAGCGCCAACGAACCATGGCGAACCGCACTCGGTATACGTGACAGGCCTTCCTCGGTCGATACGATCACCACAGGCAGGGTCAAAATCGCCAGCGTCAGTGCCGACCAGATCACGCCCGGAGTACCGAATACCGGGCTTGGTGATGCTTCCGGATAGAACAACTGGTCTATGCTACCACCGAGCATGTAAACGAAAAAGCCAAGACCGAATACACCATATACGATAGACGGTACACCCGCCAGGTTGATCACCGCGATACGAATGATCTTAGTCACCGCATTCTTTGCCGCGTATTCATGGAGGTAAATAGCCGCCACCACGCCGAACGGGGTTACGATCACCGCCATCAACAATACCATAAAGACGGTACCGAAAATCGCAGGGAATACACCGCCCTCGGTATTCGCTTCACGGGGATCATCGGCAACGAATTTACCCAGCTGGACAAAATAATGACCCAGCTTTTGCAGCGTATTCATGTCGTTCGGGAACCAAACGTCCAACACCTGATACAAAGGCAGCGTAACCAACTCGCCGCGCATGTCACGCACTACCACCTGGTCGCGCTTGGCGTCCTGGCGCAGCTTGAACAGGGTTTTCTCCAGTTCGCCGTAGTGAGCGCGTAGTTCGTTACTTGCCTGTTGCAGTTCGGCAGCACGCTCCGTGGTCAGCTCGTTGTCCAGTTCATAGCCGCGCTCTTTCAGGCGCAGACGCTCCAGCTCATAATTGATGTGGCCGATATCACCGTTTTGCAGATCCAGCGCTTCATCGTTCAGATCAACCGCGCGCTCAACCAACTCTTCCAGCACCGCAACCTGATTTTCGGTTATTTCCTGACCATCGCGAATCACTTTTTCCACATAACCGTAAAAGTTGCCGTTTTTACTGCGCTCAAAGACCGCCAGTTGCTTCGGCGTTGACTGGGCGCGAATGTCGGTTTCCAAAATCCAACGGAAATCCAGTTCCACATATTCACGGTTACCGGTTTTGATCAGATAACGGGTAAGGTTTTCCTGATCGTAACCGCCAAGGTCGACGCCCGCCGCTTGCAGACGTGAGGTAGGCACCAGCTCGCGATCATAGATTTCACCGATCACGGTATGCTTGGCGACCGAACCTTCAACCTGAAATTCAACCACCTCGGCAGGCCAGAAATAACCCAGGCCGCGCCAGGCGATCATGATCAGCAGGCCCAGTACGGAGATCAGACTGATGCTGACCGCACCACCGGTCATCCAAATCCACGGAGAACCAGACTTAAACCATTGTTTTAACATGTCTCTGTTCTCCTACTACATTGAACTGTATTTATCGCGCAGCTGCTGACGGATAAATTCGGCTGCGGTGTTGAAAATAAAGGTAAAGATAAAGAGCACAAAGGCCGCCAGGAACAGAATACGGTAGTGAGAACTACCCACCTCGGATTCCGGCATTTCAACGGCGATGTTGGCCGCCAAGGTACGCATACCCTCGAAGATGTTCCAGTCCATGATAGGCGTATTACCGGTCGCCATCAGTACGATCATGGTTTCACCGACCGCACGTCCGAGGCCCATCATGATGGCGGAGAAAATACCCGGGCTGGCGGTCAAAAGCACCACGCGCACCAGCGTTTGCCATTGCGTGGCACCGAGCGCCAGCGAACCGTTTGACAGGTGCTTAGGCACGCTGAATACCGCATCTTCCGCGATAGAGAAAATGGTCGGAATAACCGCAAAGCCCATCGCGATACCAACTACCAGAGAGTTACGCTGGTCGAAGCTAATGCCCAGTTCGTTGGTCAGATACTTACGTACGTTACCGTCAAAGAACCAGTCTTCTAACGAACCGCTCATGGCGAAACATGCCCAGCCGATCAGGATAACAACCGGGATCAACAGAATAGAGTGAGAACCGTCCGGTACGCGATGGCGCAGGCTTTCCGGCAGTTTTGTCCAACCCAGGGCAACGCCCAGAATGCCAAGCGGCAACAAGAGCAACAATGCCAATATCGCCGGCAGATGGTTTTCAATCAGGGGAGCAAGCCACAAACCGGCCAGGAAACCCAAAATAACCGTCGGCAGGGCTTCCATGATTTCCACCGTAGGCTTAACGACCTTACGCAGCTCGCTCGACATAAAGTAGGCGGTATAAATCGCCGCAGACAGCGCGATCGGCACGGCAAACAGCATGGCATACAGCGCCGCCTTGATGGTACCGAATGAAATCGGCACTAACGAGAATTTAGATTCGAAGTCGTCGCTGGCCGACGTTGACTGCCAGACATAATCCGGCTCAGGGTAACCTTCATACCACACTTCTTGCCACAGGGCAGACCAGGTCACTTCCGGATGCTCGTTATGCACATCCAGCACGCTTACCTTGTTATCGGCGACCAGGATCAGTGCATTGGCGCGCGGTGATACGGCCAGGTGTTCAACCGCACCGTCCGTCACCTTACCATGCCACAGGTCTGCGTTACTGGTGGTGTAATAAATACCCAGTTCGCCCTTACTGCCGGTAGTAAAGAAGGTACGGCGGTAGAATTCGCTGTTCACGGCCAGCTTGGCTTGCTTACCGGCGGTAAACTCGCGGATCTTGGTAAATTGCTTGCCGTTCTCGCCGTTCACTTCGAACCACTGGGACACAACGCCGTTGTCGTTGGCCAGCATCAGCGAGTTGGCACCGGCCAGCAGCGCTGCCGAAACCAGATTGGCATTTTCTTCGTTGGCAGCCAGTACCTGTACCAGCTCTACCTCGTCAACGTAGCGGGTATCGAAAATGTAAATTTGGTTGGCCGAGCGCACAAAGGTACGGGTGCCGTCCGGCGAGATCAGCAGTTCGTCAACACGACCGTCGACATTCAGATCCGCCTGTTCCGCGCTCCAATCCATTTCGCCGCTGAACATGTTTTCTTCACCACTGAATGCGCTGAAGATCAGACGCTTGTCGCTGGTTTGCGCAACAACCGAATAACGGTTTTCTTCCGCTGTGAATGCCAGCTTGATCAGCGGCATGCCTTCTTCATCCACTTCCAGCGCCGATTCGCCCACCGGGTAATCGACCATAGGGGTCAATACGCGCTGGTTGTTCGGGAAGGTCGCCTTAAAACGAGGCTTGGCAATAAACAACGTACCGTTGTCCAAACCATAGCCGTAAAGTCCCTTGTGCGGCGCACTGACGGCGAAGCTGGTAACCTTGGCGCCAAGCGGCAGCTCGATTGCGCTCAGTTCGTTACCGAACCCTTCATTAGTGATTTGACGAAAAGAAACGGTACCTGTGTCGTTGAACAGATAAGCGATTTCGGTCTGCTCTTCCATACCCAGCGCCAGAATCGACGACGAGTTCTCGACCGCGAAGCTGTTGCGTGACTCAACCTTGACGGATTCGAAGATCGGCTGAACAACATACAGCAGGTAGAAAAAGATCAAAAGCAAGGCCACCAGCACCATGACACCACCGGACGTGATGCCGAACTGGGCGAAGCGGTCTTTGAATTTCCGGCTTCTATCCGTGTGAAAATTCGCAGTTTGCGGATTGGAAGTCATCAAAACACCCTTAGATTAAAACGTTGCGCGGATTATATTTCATCAAGATGACAGTTTTGTTACACACGATTCAGAACTACTAAAAGAAGAACTCCGTTGTTCCGCCCTTTTGATGCGGGGTCCGGTTGGTTTCTAATAATTAATTATGAAATATATAAAATTGCAGTTTCGCGATTGGACAAACCAGTACCTGAGGTCAATACTTGAGGCGAAATAAGCCTGGGAGCCTCTCACACCCAATATAACAAATTTGGTATGCCCTATTTCCAATCTCAAGCTTACGGGGCAGTGAATAATAAGAGAAACAAGTAATGAAGCAGTTAGTTTTAACCCTTTTGGGTAAAGACAGGCCTGGCCTTGTCGAAGAAGTCTCGACTGTCGTACTGGAAAATCATGGCAACTGGCTGGCCAGCAACCTCAGCCATCTTGCGGGTCATTTCGCCGGGATTTTACAACTGGAAGTGCCCGAAGAACATCTCCAGGCCATGCAGGACGCCCTCCATAATCTGCCTAGTCTTGAAGTTCGCATCGAAGCCGGCGATGCCGAAGGCGTTATCGAAAACGAACCCCAGCAACTTTGCCTGGTGATCACCGGTAACGACAGGCCAGGTATCGTACAGGAACTGGCCACGGTGATCCGCCACAAGGGCGCCAATATCACGCACCTGACCTCGAAACAGCAGAGCGCACCAAACTGGGGCTCACCGATTTTCAATGCACACGCCACGGTCACCTTGCCCCCCGGCATGAACCGCGATGTGGTGATCGATGCGCTGGAATCCATAACCTCGGATGTGATGGTCGACATCGAATAACCCCGCTCTGTACGCTTGTATGGCAGAAAAATGATCGCTGTCATACAAGTGTCACTCCCCGTTCTTATATTCCGTACAGACTTCTAGGGACTTACGGGATAGCACCATGAAAGCAGAAGATGTCTGCACCGAAACCATCTCATTCTACGCCAAGGAACTGAGCTGGCTGTCGTTCAACGAACGGGTATTGCAAGAAGCCAAGGATGAGTCAAATCCGGTTATCGAGCGGATCCGCTTTCTCGGTATTTTTTCCAATAATCTCGATGAGTTTTTCCGTGTCCGCGTCGCCGACGTCAAACGCCGTATCCTGCTGAACAGGCTACCCGATACCAACTTCGACGAAGACGAAGCGCTGCTCGGTGAGATTCAAAACAAGGTGCTGAACCTGAGCGCCCAATTCAACCGCATCTACGCCCTGGTGCTTGATGAACTGCACAAGCAGCATATTCATATTCAACGGCCCGAATCCCTGAGCCAATACCACAACAACTGGTTGAAAGCGTATTTTAAACAAAATGTGCTTGAACACCTGTCACCGGTACTACTCGGCGAAAACAAGGATTATTCCAGCCAGATCAACGACGTTATGACCTATTTACTGGTTGAGCTGGTTCACGAAAAACCACACTATGCGCTGCTTGAAGTACCGACCGATCGGGTCTCACGGTTTATCCTGTTGCCGCCGGAAAAGACCCGCCGTCATAAAACGCTGGTACTGCTCGACGACGTCATTCTGTATTACCTTCCCGAGGTGTTCCGGGGGTTCTTTAAATTCGATCAGATCCGCGGTTATTCCTTCAAGTTGACCAAGGATGCCGAATACAACCTCGAACACGAAATCGAAGAGGGCCTGCTCGACAAGATGTCCAAGGGGCTAAAACAGCGCCTGACGGCGGAACCGGTTCGCCTGGTATACGACAGCGAGATGCCCGACGAAATGGTCAAGGTAATGAAGAAACGCCTTGGCGTTAACCGCTTTGACGCCCTTATCCCCGCCGGACGCTACCGCAACTTCCGCGATTTCATTCATTTTCCCAACGTCGGACGTCGCCACCTGGAAAACCTGCCGCAAGCGGTGATCCGCAGCCATGCGTTCGACCGTTACCCCAGCGCATTCAAGGCCATCTCAGCACAAGATATTCTCCTTTATTACCCGTACCACACCTTTAACCATTTTCTCGAGTATGTGCGCCAGGCCTCCTTCGATCCCAAGGTAAGCCAAATCAAGGTCAACATTTATCGGGTTGCTCACCAATCGCGTCTGATTAGCGCCCTGATCAATGCGGCGAAAAACGGCAAAAGCGTCACCGTGATGGTTGAACTCAAGGCTCGCTTCGACGAGCAGAATAATATCGAGTGGGCCAAGGTGCTCGACGAGGCCGGGATCAAGGTGATTTTCGGTATCCCGTCCCTCAAGGTACACAGCAAGCTCTGCGTGATTCATCGACGGGAAAAGGGGCAAACGGTGCAGTACGCCCATATAGGCACCGGCAACTTCCACGAAAAAACTGCCCGCATCTATACGGATTTCAGCCTGTTTACCAAAAACCCCGAAATCTGTGAGGAATGCGACAGCGTATTCAAGTTCATCGAATACAGCTACAAGCCCTTTACCTTTAAGCACTTGATGGTATCTCCGGTCAACGCCCGCGACAGCATCAACAGCCTATTGGAAGAACAGACGGCACTCGGCGCCCACGGCAGCATCACGCTCAAGGTCAACAATTTGGTCGACAAAGATCTTATCGACCGGCTCTACCATGCTTCCCGCCAAGGGGTTAAAGTACGAGTTCTGGTTCGCGGCATGTGCTCACTGGTGCCGGGACTCAAGGGATTCAGCGATAATATCCGGGTGATCAGCATTGTCGACCGCTACCTGGAACACGCCAGGGTGATGGTCTTCGGCAACGGTTCTGAGGCTAAAATCTATATTTCCTCCGCAGACTGGATGACCCGTAACCTGGATCACCGGGTCGAGGTAGGAGTGCCCATATACCAGGAAAACCTGAAACAAATGATACTGGAGATCCTGGAATTGCAATTTCGCGATCGCACCAAGGCCCGGCTGATTAACGCAGAACAAAGCAATCCCTACGTGTGGCGCGGAAACCATAAGAAGATCCGCTCCCAGAGCGCGATTTACGACTACCTGAGAAAATGGGAACAACACGCACGCGATGAGTAAATACCCTTCCATTGCCGCCGTTGACCTGGGTTCCAACAGCTTCCATTTAGTGCTGGCCCGGGAAGTAGACGGCCGCCTCGAGATATTACACAAGGAAAAACAGCGGGTTTATCTCGCTGCGGGACTCGACGACAGATTCCGGCTCAACCAGGACGCAACGGACAGGGCGCTCGCCGTGCTGCGGCAATTTGCCGACACCCTGCGGGATTTTCCCGCCGCCAACG
Organism: Pseudoalteromonas sp.; assembly: GCA_050288805.1. Lineage (GTDB taxonomy): Bacteria > Pseudomonadota > Gammaproteobacteria > Enterobacterales > Alteromonadaceae > Pseudoalteromonas. The sequence continues at coordinate 3,773 of JBNKEN010000248.1, read as the reverse complement.
TCAGGGTCGCGGCCACCTATACCTTGCGCAGGGCAAAGAACCTGCCCGAATTTCTCGCTCAGGCAAAAAACGTTTTTCCCTACAGCATCCAGGTGATCTCCGGCCAGGAGGAAGCGCGCCTGATCTACCAGGGCGTCGCCCGCCATCAGCATCATGACGGGCGACGTCTGGTGATCGACATCGGCGGCGGCAGCACCGAACTGGTCATCGGGCTCCACGACAGGCACCGTTTGCTCAGCAGCCGTAATATGGGATGCGTCAGTTTCAGCCGGCAGTTTTTCGCCGACGGGAAGATCACCGAAAAGCGTTTTGCACGCGCCATAGTGCGCGCCGAACAGGAGTTGGAAGCCGTGCTGGCGGCCTACCTTGCCGAGGGCTGGCAGACGGTCATCGGCACCTCGGGAACGATAAAAACGCTGCAGGCCCTGTGCGCCACGGCCGAGCAGGACACGCCCCTCACGTTGACGGCTCTGGAAGCTCTGAAACAACGGTTTATTGCCGCAGGACATACGGAGTTTCTGGCGAGCGATCCGCTCCTTGCGGAACGAAAAGACACTGCCTGCGGCGGACTGGCAATTCTTATCGCCCTGTTCCGCCAGCTGAATATAGATAGCATGACCTATTGCGATCATTCTTTGCGCGAGGGGCTGCTGTATGAAATGCAGGAAAAACTCGCGCATAAGGACATTCGTATTCACACCATCGACAGCCTGGGGGAGCGCTACGCCGTCGACAAGCGCCATGCCGCCAACATCTGCGACACCTTGGATATGCTGTTTTGCGTTGTTGCGCCGGTCTGGCGGCTGGAAAATGAAGATCACCTGACCTTACTGCACTGGGCCGCCCGACTGCATGAAATTGGTCTTTCCATAAATTCATCGGGCCTGCATAAGCACAGCGCCTATATCCTGGCCAACACCCAGCTACCCGGCTTTACCCGGGAGCAGCAGGCGCAGCTTAGTTGCCTGGTGCGTTGTCACCGGAAAAAGATCCGCCCGGATACCATCCCGCTGCTGGAGTCGATGTCCGAAGAGCAACTGCACGGCATGATAGCCTTGTTGCGGCTCGCCGTGTTGCTAAACCGCAAACGCCAGACGGAGCGCTCGCCCGAAATAAGGATTGAAGCCGCCTCTCGTTTCGTGATGCTGCGCTTTCCCGACGGCTGGCTCGATACGCACACCTTACTGCGGGCCGACTTGGAGCAGGAGCAGGGTTACCTGAAAAAGCTGAGCATCGACCTCGACGTCGGCTGAATTCAATCGGCCTTGACCACCGCAATGGTGAGGTGTGAAATACTCGGAATGGCGCGCTCCAGCGCCTGGCGATAACCGGCCAGACGGGTTTCATCGTCGCTTTCCACCGTGAGCACGGCGGCGTGTTTATGCGCCGAAATATGCCAAACATGGATATCCCTGACCCGGCCCCCTTCGCCGTTCAACACCGCAATAATGCGCTCGCTCAGCCCGGTTTCCGCCTTGTCGAGCAAAATGGCGCTGGTGCTTTTTATCAGGCCATGAGCCCATTTGCCTATAACCAGCGCCCCAACGATCCCCATACAGGCATCGAGCCAGCTCCAGCCGTAATATTTGCCCGCGAACAAAGCCACTATGGCCAACAGGGATGTCAGGGTGTCTGCCAGCACGTGAAAATAGGCGGCGCGCATATTATGGTCGTGACCATGATGATGGCCATGTCCATGATGGTCGTGGTCGTGGTCGTGGTCGTGGTCGTGGTCGTCATGATGATGATCATGCAGTAAAAAGACGGAAGCGACATTAACCACCAGGCCCAAAAAAGCTACCATCAGCGCCTCGTCATAATGGATCGCTTGCGGCGAGATCAGGCGTTCAACGGATTCCACCGCCATCATCAGGGCCACCATGCCGAGCGCGATGGCGCTGGCGAAACCGCCCAAACTGCTGACCTTGCCGGTGCCGAAACTGAACGCCCGGTTGCTGGCATTCTTGCGCGCGTAGGCAAAGGTAAATAAGGTCAAGGCGAATGCCGCCGCATGGGTTCCCATGTGCCAGCCGTCGGCCAGCAGGGCCATGGAGCCGAAACCGTAGCCGGCAGCGACTTCCACCAGCATCACCACCAGGGTCAGCCAGAATACCCACCATACCCGCCGTTCGCCCTTTTGCGGCTGTAGGGTGTGGATATCGCAATGGCAAGGCAGGCTTTCTTTGTTCATAACGGTCGGGCTTCAAATAAAAAATCAGGCCCGATGTTAACACCGGGCCTGAACGGGATAAAGCCATATCATACGGCGAACGTCAGCTGAAATCGTCAAATGCGATACGATCTTGACCGACGCCACGGGCCTCAAGCAGTGCGATGCACGCCTCCATCATGCCCTTCGGGCCGCAGAGATAAAAATCCATCCGCCCGATATCGCCGCACTCATCCAGCGTTTGCGTCAGTTGCGCCTGGGCATATCCTCTTGCACCGGACCAGTCTTCATCGGGCCGTGACAGGGTCGGCACATAGCTGAAATTATCGTACTGTGCGGCCCATTGCCGATAACGCTCGGCATACACCAGATCAGCTTCGCTTCGGGCGCCGTAGATGAACACGACCCGCTTGGACGTAACCCTTTGCCCGAATAAGGCTTCCAACATCGCATTGAGCGGCGCAATGCCGGATCCGGCACCTATCAATACCAAGGTGTCGGCCGGGTTTTCCTTGAGGCAGAAGTCCTCAAACGGCCCCAGGGCTGCCACCCTTTCACCCACGGCCAGATTGCCGAGCACGAAGGAACCGATACCCGGCGGCAGTTCGGCCGAAGACGGCCGCTGCATTTTGACATTAAACACCAGTTCGTTGCTTGCAGCGGCATGGCTGGCAATCGAGTAGCTGCGCGAACAGGCCGGATGTATGTGTTCAGCAGCAGTTTCACCTTGCCAATGCGAGAGGTATTGCTGCGGCAGGTCGCGCGGCGGGGTGGAAATACAACCTTCGGGCAGCAAAAAGCGGACAAAGGCACCGGGCTCAACATTGAGCGCAGTTTTTCCTTCCACGGCAAACCGCAGTTCCTTGATGTCCGGGCTGATAAAACGGCTTTGCAGCAATCTAAGAGACAGTTTATCCGCCTTACTGACATCCATCAGGGTCATGTGTGAAACATCATGACTGAAGTGCTGACAGGCCAGACGATACCCCTCCGCCAGTTGTTCCGCGCTGAACATCGCCTCGTCGGCCGAGGTAACCCCGGCGTTTGGGCTGATCAGCACCCGACAGCGACCGCAGGTGCCGCCACCGCCACAGGACGAAGGCAATACGATACCCTGCTGCTGCAATCCATCCAGCAAATTTACGTTGGTCGGGATCCCGACCTCTCCGAACGAATGTCCTTGCTCGTTGAATAACTTGACCTTTTGCCGCCTGCCGAACAGCGGCAGGCGATAATGCCCGCGCGCCGCCAGTTCCACGCTCCAGATCACACCGCTGGCAGAGAGCCACAGGGCAAAAAACGCCATCGCCCAAACGGGAATATTATTAAAACTGCCCGCCTGCGTGTAATCCATAAAGTGCAGCATAAAGGCCAGGTCGGCCAGTCGCTTGTCGTCATCGCTGTGACCGACCACCCGGCCGGTTTGGTCTTCGATGTAAACACTGGTATTCACCTCGTCGTCGAAGCGAACCTGCCAGAGCGGATTTTCCTGCTTGGGAAAATCAGCCACCTTGCCGCTTAGCCTGGTGACGGAAATGATCTCCCCCGGCCCGGAGTAAGAAGCGATCGCCAGACGTTTTGCCAGCTCACCGTCGAACGTTAT
>JBNKEN010000247.1:0-7693 GCA_050288805.1 Pseudoalteromonas sp. | reverse complement strand
TGGCGGCCATGATCCAATTGGCAAGACCGATGACGTGTGCCGCCCCCCCCATGTCTTTTTTCATCAGACGCATCCCGGCACTCGGCTTAAGATCCAGCCCGCCGGAATCGAAACACACGCCCTTGCCCACCAAGGTCAGCTTAGGTGCTGTTTCATCGCCCCAGCGCAAATCCAACAGGCGAGGTTTGTTTTCACTGGCGCGGCCGACCAGGTGAATGGTCGGGTAATTCTGTTCAAGCAGCTCGTCACCGATATACTCGCTGAATTCACCGCCGTATTGCCCGGCCAGATCCGACATCACTTCGCTTAAATGCTGCGGCATCATATCTACCGGCGGAGTATTGACCAGATCGCGCACCAGATTGATGGATTCAACCTGGTCGTTCAGCCTTTTCAGCAGCGCGTTATCCGAGACGGCCAGTTTCGCGCCCGGCAGACTTTGCTCACGGTAACCGGCAAAACTATAACCTCCGAGGGCAAAGCCGATAGCCGCCCGCTCTTTCAGCGCCTCGTCCCCTTGCACCTGGTAAATGCCTTTCGGCAGCTTGGCGGCCAGCTCGCCAGCGAGCCAGAAATCCTCAAGATCATCGACCAGGCAAACAAACTCGGCCAGCTCACCCGATTGCGGATCGGGCACCAACGCCAGTTTTTTACTTTCGCAGTCACAATGTGCCAGCCAGTTTTGTACAAACTGCGTCTGTTTACTGCGCCAGTCGGCAAAGTCGGCGTTTGCTATAAAGGAAAGGGGAATACCCATATTGGAAGCGACAAGTAACGGATTCATAGCGAGCTCTTTCTTACTGTTGAATTGAGCCTAGCATAGCAACTATCCGCGGCGCCCTGCAACTGCCGTAACCAGCGCCCAATCGGTTGATAAAGTGCAATAAAACAGCAGAAAGTGAGTGCAATTTCAGCAATCGCGTTTTTTTGCCGAATTATTTAAGAAAAATGCAATTTAGTGCTTGCGCCCGCATTCGAAATCCCTTACATTTGCACCCGCTGACAGGGACGGACGTCAGCAACTACCGGAACATGGTGTTCAGTGATGCAGATGTGGTGGAATTGGTAGACACGCTAGCTTCAGGTGCTAGTGGCCTCACGGCCGTGGGAGTTCAAGTCTCCCCATCTGCACCAATTTTCCGGGTAAGCCTAAAAACAAGATGTTACTACCTATAATGCAGATGTGGTGGAATTGGTAGACACGCTAGCTTCAGGTGCTAGTGGCCTCACGGCCGTGGGAGTTCAAGTCTCCCCATCTGCACCAAGGTTTCTTACTTGCAGACCCTCAAAATTAAATCCAAAAAATCATCTCATTTTTAAACTAATTATTTTATTATTTCCTGACAGCACCCTTATCACGCGTCATCCTATGTTGCCCGACGTATTCCTCTGTTTTTAAGCCGTTTTCGCCCCGTTTAACACTTTGCCTCCAAACACGATTCCCATCCGTTTTACTTATATTTACTACTTTGAAGTAAATATCTGTTGCGCTGACAAATATAAATAAACTACATTGAAGTAAATTAAATAAACGCGAGTGTAAAATGTCCGATAAAGAAAAATTTCTCGGCGAGTTTGAACAAATGGCCATGCTGGCGCTCATTCGCCTTGGAGAAGAGGCGTACGGTGCCGCCATTCGTCAACTGCTGGATGAACAGGTCGATCGCAGTGTGGCCATCGGCGCGCTTTATTCCACCTTGGAACGCCTGGAACGTAAGGGCATGGTCGAGTCTTGGCTCGGCGAAGCCACGGCGCAGCGCGGCGGCAGACCGAAACGTTATTTCAGGGTGACGGCCAAAGGCCGGCAGGCGCTAAAACGCGCCCGTGAAGCCATGGACACCCTGTGGTGCGGAGTATCGCTAAGACTTACCAACAATCCGGGAGCGTTAGTATGATCAATCAACATCCGGAACGAAATAAAACGGCGCCGCCCGTGCTCGCTTCACTGCTCCTTAAATTCAGTCTGCCGCGATACCTGTGCGACAACATTTCCGGCGATCTGGAAGAAGAGTTTTACGATTTGGCCGACCGGGATATCAACAAGGCCCGTCGCTGGTACTGGCAACAGAGCCTCATAACCAGCCTGATTTATCTCAATAAAAAACTGGCTTCTGCTGCGTTCGCAGCCGCGCTCAATAGAATACTCGCCGTCAGTGTTTTCATGTTGATGGTATTAATGGTGTTTTTCCTGTCCAACATGGACTCACTTGACAACTACAGCGACGGAGCGTGGGATGCACTGATGGCAGGAAGGATAGACTTTTTCCTGTCGGAACCCGAGTTCTGGGGCACGGTTCCGGGCCAACTGGGCGCGGCATTCTATGATCTCGACATGTATCTCAATCTGCCTTCCATGCTCTTTGCAATGCTCAGCCTCGGCATCTTATTGCTGCTGGATAAGCGTCAGGGATTAAACGCAATAAAAATGGCGCTTTGGGGTTACACTCTCTGCAGTCTGCCCTATCTTTGGGGCTTGCTGGAGATAGCGACCCATCACTACGCTCCGCGGGAAGTGGGGCCGATCATCGCCTTTATGCTGATAAGCCCGCTTTATCTGCTGTTGCCCGTCGGCTACCTGGTAAACAAAAAACTGTCGTCAGCTACTGCGCAACACGTCGGGAAGCTCTTATGATCAAAAGCAGCCTGTTTATGACCATACCCTTACTGCTTCAGTTGTTCAAACACGCGCTTTTTCTGTTGCTGCCGATGCTGGTCAGCGCGTGTCTGCCGATGGATGTGACGACTGGCAAGGCAAAAACGCAACTGGATCTGTCCGAGCAGTTAGTCACGGCGGCGGCTCTTTCCGATGACGGCCGTTTCAGCCTGATAGCGGACGGACAACAGGTCTGCCTGTGGAATAACGACACCGCGACGCTGCGCTATCCCTGTCTAAGCGGACAAGAGGCGGAGCAAATAGACATCGTGGGTATCACATCCGACAATCGCTATTTTTATACCTCCAACCGGCTAAGCGTCTCCCTTTACGACCTCAAAAGCGGGCGTCTGTCAGGTCGCTGGTCCGATGGACAAAACATTATCAACGACATTGCCATCGCGAATGACGGAGCTGTTCTGCTGTTGGGCTACCGAAGTGGACAGGCGGCCGTCATAGAGACAAAAACCCAACAGTTTAACCTGTACGGCATTCATGCGTTGGATATTAACAGCGTTGCCCTGAGCGGCGACGGGAGTCTGGCACTCACCGGTTCGAGCGACAAAACGGCGGTTTTATGGGACCCGCTAAGCAGCAAAGAAGTACACAGATTCACGCACCCTTCGCGGGTAAATTATGTGGCGCTCAGCTCCGACGGCGACACCGGGTTTACCATCGATGCCATCAACAGCCGGCAGTTTTTCAATGCCCGCAATGGTGAACCCGGCGCGCAGCTGGACAGTTATGTGCAATTTATGGAATTCAATGACGCGGGTTTTTCGGAGCGCGCCGAATTTTTCGTTACCGGCTCGCCTCGCCAACAGATCAGGCTCTGGCGTACACGAGACGGCAGCCTTATCGGACAGTGGCAATCCCACAAAGTGGAGGGACGAGACAGAGCCTCGGTGCTGAGCGTCGCATTTAGCGGGAACGAGATAGTGACCTTAACCAATGACGGCATGCTTGAAACCTGGTCCACAGGCCTCTAGCAAATAGAGCGTCGAACCCTTTGTCGGGTTGCGCAGCGTTTCGCACGCCGACATTCAGCCTTTGGCAATGTCTGAATTATCGCGGTTTTTCTTTTCATCCGCCTTGATGCTGAACGAACTTGGCAGGATGTCGACACCAACCAGCGAAGCCAGTTTAACCACCAAGGGGATTGTGATGGGGGCAAAGGGCAGCACGGCAAAAACGCCCAGCCCGAGCCCCTTCAGGATATCGATAAACTGACGATTGGCGATTTTAAGTTCTTCCCTGCTCGCCTGACCTTGGGTATAGCGGCGGTAAATTACCAGCATTTCACGGGTTTCATCGCGTTCCTGTGCCAACGCAAATTTCAGCGTCACCATGGCGCGCTTAAGGCGTTGGCGCTGACGGCGTTTGCTTATTTTGAACACCCGCACCGGCGCCCTGTGAGCATATTGGATAAGATACTTTTTCTTCAATTCAAAACTCTCGTCGCGGCTACACTTCGGCGCGCACTGGGATTTGCCAATTGTCACACAGCACGGTCGTTTCGCCAACCGGAAACGGGCCCGACCTGATGCCCTCGCAGCGCTTCCCTGTTATCATAGGCCTTTAACCAAAAGGGACTCATCCATGCTCTCTGCCCCACCTAAAAAACCGGCCCCCGATGAATGTTGCGGTGGGGGTAGCTGCTGCCCTTGCGTATGGGACGCCTATCGGGCCGCCTTGGCAAAATGGCACGTTGAAAATGACGCCAAACTGAATGCCGAACCGAAAAATAATACGGACGACAACCCGGCCTCCTGACCCGGGTTGCTCGTCCCAATCACCTAACCTTAAAGCATTACTCACTTTTCTCCCGCTGTTGTTCTGCCCGCCTCCCGATTAGAAAAACTAAAATAACTGATTGCATCCATTGTTAATGCTATGTATAAATTACTCGAACATCCCGACACATCTTACACATGACATTTACATAAGTGCCGGGTGAAATAACAAAAATGTTCTAACTGGGGAATTAGGATGAAACAAAAACATAATGCGCTGCAAGCCGCTATCAAGCTGGCTTTAGCTTCAACAGCAACGGCTGGCCTGCTTTACACAGGCGTCGTTTCAGCAGAAGAAGAAACAAAAGTAAAAGAAGACGTTGAAAAGATTGCGGTCGTAGGTACCCGTGCGGCACCACGCTCAATCGGCAGTTCACCGGTTCCGGTCGATGTTATCGGCGGTGAAGAAATGCAAAACCAGGGTTCAACAGACATGATTTCCATGCTGCAAACCGTGGTTCCTTCTTTGAACGTTAACGAACAACCAATCAATGACGCATCAACCCTGGTACGTCCCGCCAACCTGCGTGGTATGGCTTCCGACCACACCTTGATCCTGGTAAACGGCAAACGTCGTCACCGCTCGGCCGTCATTACCTTCCTGGGTGGCGGTCTGTCTGACGGCGCCCAAGGCCCGGATGTTTCAGTCGTACCTGCCATTGCACTTAAGCAGGTTGAAGTACTGCGTGACGGTGCTGCAGCCCAATACGGTTCCGACGCCATCGCCGGTGTCGTGAACTTCGTGCTGAAAGATCAGAACGACGGCGGCAGCCTGGAAGCACGTTACGGCTCGTATTACGAGGGTGACGGCGACATGTTCCAGGTATCCGGTAACGTAGGTCTGCCGATGACCAAAGACGGTTTCGCCAACCTGTCTTTTGAATACAAGGAAGCGGATCCGACCAGCCGCAGCGTACAACGTGACGACGCCGCAGCGCTAATCGCAGGCGGGAACACGGCCGTCGCCGATCCGGCCCAGGTCTGGGGTAACCCTGAATTCAAATACGATTTCAAATTCTTCGGCAACTTCGGCCTGGATTTGGGCAACGACCGCGAAGCCTATATGTTCACCAACTGGGCAGAGCGTGAAGTGGAAGGCGGTTTCTACTACCGTAACCCGCACAACCGTGGCGGTGTTTATGATGGTGGGATCGAGCCTGCCGATATGAATGGCGATGGCATCATCGATGATGGCGAAGGCCATCAGCTACTGCTTGTCGGCGATGTGACTGGCAACATGAGCGGAAACTGTCCAACAAACATCCGCGTTGGACAAAACGTACTGGACAATCCAGATTATATTAATTTGGTCGCAAACAACCCTGATTGTTTCGCATTTAACGAGGTCTTCCCTGGCGGTTTCACACCTAAGTTCGGCGGTGTGCTGAAAGACGCCTCTATCGTGGCCGGTAGCCGCGGTATCGTGACGGACGACTGGTTTTATGACGCCAGCGTATCGGTTGGCCAGAACCAGGTAGACTTCTTTATCAGAAATACAGTGAACCCGTCTATGGGTCCTGATTCACCGCATAATTTCAAGCCAGGCAAATACATCCAAACCGAGAAAGCCGCCAACCTGGACTTCTCAAAGTACTTTGACATGGAAAGCATCGAAGGCATGAACTTCGCGTTCGGTTTCGAAGCCCGTCACGAGTCTTACGAATCGATTGCCGGCGATATCGCGTCTTACACCGTAGGACCACTGGCCGAGCAAGGTTTCGGCATAGGTTCAAACGGTTTCCCTGGCCTGTCAGCCAAATTCCAGGGTAAGAACAGCCGTCGCAGTATCGCGGCCTATATCGATACCGAATTCAACATCACCGAAAACTTCCTGGTGAGCGGTGCGATTCGCTACGAAGACTTCTCTGACTTCGGCGATACCACTAAGGGTAAACTGGCGGCTCATTGGCAGCTGGCCGACAACTGGGCTATCCGTGGTGCGGTAGCGACCGGCTTTAAGGCGCCAACTATCGGCCAGTCAAACGTACGTAACGTAACCACGGCGTTTGCAACGGTGAACGGCGAACTGAAACTGGTTGACCGTGCGACACTGCCGCCAACGGATCCGATTTCAATCCAGAAAGGTGCCACCGCGCTGAAACCTGAAGAATCCACCAGCTACAGCTTTGGTGTGGTAGGTGAGCTTGATAACGGCCTGTTTGTGACTGCCGACTACTTCCATATCAAACTGGAAGACCGTATCAGTACCACATCGGGCATCACGCTGACGCAAGCCGACATCGATGCGCTGCTGGCGCAAGGTGTGTCTGACGCGTCAAGCTTCAGCCAGGTTAGCTTCTTCACCAACGACTTCACGACCGTGACCGAAGGTGTGGATCTGGTAGCCAACTACAGCATGGAAATGCTGGGCGGCGATACCAAGTTCCAGCTGGCCTACAACTGGACCAATACCGAAGTCGACGACGTTCGTACCTTCATGGTTAACGGCGAAGAAGTTAAAAACATTTCTGACAGCCGTATCCGCATGCTGGAAAACAACCTGCCACCGGTACGTTACAGCCTGACAGCGAACCACACCAACGGTGACTGGAACCTGATGGCGCGCCTGAACTACTTCGGCAGCATCTTCGAGGATCACCTGGATTCTGATATTCCAATCGATCACGTCGGTTCGGAGTACACGGTAGATGTTGAAGCGTCATATCACTTCAGCGACAGCATCAAGCTGACATTGGGTGCCAAGAACGTGTTGGACGAAACGCCTGACGAAAACACCATGTACGATAACGAAGTGGTGGGTGCTAAGTACCCTGTCACCTCGCCTATCGGCGTAAACGGTGGTTTCTACTACGTGAAGGCCACATACAACTTCTAATACAGACTTACTTGTTGAAAGCTAAGGGTAATTGCGCATTGCGCAATTACCCTTATTTCTTTCCTGGACTATAGTTTGAGGTAACCCAACCAACACGCAAACTTATGTCTCTGCTGGAAAAAGCCAACAAACTGCTGAGCGAAAACAGACTACGCGAAGCGGAATTCCATTTCAAAACCCTGCTCGAGGCCAAGCCCGACAACGGTCAGGCCCTGTTCGGTCTCGGTCGCATTGCACTGCGGCTGGAACGTTTCGATGCCGCCGTTTACCTGCTCAGCAACGCCAGCAAATTGCTGCCACTGGACCTCGATCCCCTGTTTGCGCTGGCCGATGCACTGAACGCCGTCAACAATGAAAAAGACGCCAGAAACACCCTGGAACATGCGGTATACCTGGCCCCCGACAATGCCG
>JBNKEN010000246.1:0-5959 GCA_050288805.1 Pseudoalteromonas sp. | reverse complement strand
GCGCCCGGCAGGGTCATGGCTTGCCAGGGTATGGCGGTGATAAACTCCCCGCCATACCCTTTGCTAGGGAGGGGGATTCCATCGTATTCTTGTTTGGCTAATGCCCGTGTCGGCGCTGTCGTGCGCAAAAAACACGCGGGCCTGACCCTTCATTGCGCCTTTGAGGAAGTAAGCTATGTTGTTTGATACCGCGTCGACCACAAACCAGCAGGTGTATCGGCTGCTTACCGGCGGCGTGACACCGCGCCCCATCGCCTGGATAAGCACCCTGTCTGAGGACGGCATACCCAATCTGGCGCCCTATTCGTTTTTCAATGTCGTCAGCTGCAACCCGCCGGTTTTAATGTATTCGCAGGTCAATCCGCAAAGCGGTGACGACAAAGACACCCTGAGAAACCTGATGGCGACCAAGGAGTGCGTGGTGCATATCGTCGACACCCGGATGCTTGAGAAAATGAACCTCTCCTGCGCCGCACTGGCGCCGGAGCAAAGCGAATTCGACTTTGCCGATATCGACTACTGCGACAGTCACACCGTTAAACCCTATTCGGTCAGGCATGCCCGGGTACGTTATGAATGTGCGCTTCGGGAGGTGATGAGAATGAGCACGCAGCCCGGTGGCGGCAGCATGGTGCTGCTGGACGTGAAGTGTGTGTATGTGGACGATGCGCTGTGGCAAAACGGGCTGATCGACCAGCATGGTCTCGACAGCGTGGGTAAAATGGGCGGCGATTTCTATAGTTCGACGGGCGCGCTGCTGGAGCTCGCCAGGCCGTAGGCTGACGCCTATTGCAGAGGCTCGGTAACGTAGAGAGCGAAAATATACATGTAAACCCTTGCGTCAGCGGCTGTACATGAATATCAGTCAAACCGAAAGGAAACTGCATGATTGTAGAAAATGTGCTTCCCGAGCAGTATCCGGAAATGCTGGCCGTTTGGGAAAATTCGGTCCGGGCAACGCATGACTTCATCACAGAAGAAGACATTGCGTTTTTTAAGCCCCTTATCATCGAGCAGGCGTTTCCCGCGGTGACCCTGAGGTGCATTAAAAATACCGAGGGTGCGATTCTCGGGTTTATCGGCGTTCATGATGGCAAGGTTGAAATGCTGTTTGTGTCAGACTCGGCGCGCGGACAGGGCATCGGAAGGGGGTTGCTGCAATACGCCATGGCGCATTTGGCGGCAACCAAGGTGGATGTCAACGAACAGAATCCACAGGCCGTCGGTTTTTACCTGCACCTGGGCTTTCGCGTCGTTGCGCGCTCGCCGCTAGATGGTATGGGAAAACCCTTTCCGATTCTACACCTGAGTCTTTGAGCCTCGGTGTCGCCCCCCTGATCGAACGAAGAAACGCCCGAGGCTAATAACCGCGGGCGTTTGTGTATTCGTTTGAAAAACAGCGAGAAAAGCCCGTTGTTCCAGCGTTTACGGGGGAACGGGTAAATTTACTTATTGTTTGTCAGCGCGCCGTCAGGACAATATCAGGGCGCCGACATGTTTTGTTCGCCGGGAAAGTGAATAGTGCCTTCGAACCATATTTAGGAGGAACTATGAAACTGATAACTATATTGTCTTTGCTGTTGGGGCTTTGCTCCCAAGGGGTTGGCGCGATGATTTCGGCCAAGCAGACGGAAGTGACCCTTGATTCGGCGGTCACCGGGACGCCCGTTACGCTGCAGCTTGCCTTGCCCTACGATTATGATGCCAAGCGCAAAACTCCCTATCCCCTTTTGATCACCAGCGCGGGCGACAGCCGCATTGCCATGCTGCAAAGCGAGGTGGACTGGTTGAGCCACGTGGCGTTTGGCCCCATGCCGCAGCTGATTGTATTGCGCCTTCCGGTTTTGCCGCCGAAGGACAACGAGCGGGGCGGCGAGGAGTATGACATCGCACGCCTTGCCGAGGTGATGAAAAAAGAGGTTCTTCCGGCGCTTGATAGCCGTTTTAATACCGCACCGTTTCGTATCCTGGAGGGGTTCTCCACCTTGGGTAACCTGTCTCTTGAACTGTTCAGTCGCGATCCCGACAGCTATCAGGCCGCCGTCATCAATAGCCCGGCGCTGGAACTTGCCGAACCGGCGACGCTCAAGGCGATAAGCGAGCGATTGCAATCGGGCCTCGGAAAGCGCTACCTGTTTCTCAGCCTCGGCAGTTTCAAGGGCAATAGGGTGCATTTTAACGCCTTGTCCGGTGTGCTTGCGGCTGCCGAAAACGCCCGCTTTGCCGACCTCAGTACGGAGAATTACCTGAGCACCAGCACCCTGGGATTCGAGCGAGGAATGAGCGAGCTGTTCGCCGATCGGGAGATCCGGGATTTTGCCCCCTATGCCAGGGATGGGGTTCGGGCCGTACTCGATTATCACCAGGCGTTGGCGGACAAATATGGTTATCGGCAGGCGCCCGAGAGCAACCTCGAAGGGCTGGCCGAGTATTATCTGGCGCGCGGTGAGCTAGACAAGGGGCGGGCGGTATTCGAGTATCTGGTGCAGGCGAATCCGGAAACGCCGCTGTTTCTTGTCCGTTATGCCCAGGCGATGCTCGGGCAGGGGCATAAAAAAGAGGCCAGAAGCCTGTTTGAGCAAGCGCTGCACCTTGCCCAAAAAACAGGGGATCAGGAGGGGATTGATTTTATCGGTCGCCGCCTTAAAGACCTGTAAGGCGCAGTTCAACCTGGTTGGCCCGGTACTGACCCGTATGCTCTGTCAGCATGCGCAGCGGCGAGGTTTTAAAATCCGTGGCAAACAGTGTTTGTTCGTCGAAATGGCCGACCACCTCGGCATCTTTGTTCTGGTGGTCGTATTGCCAGATCTGTCCCTGCTTGTCCTGAAACAGCAGCAGGCCGTCGCGCACAAAATAGCGCCATTGCAGCATCGTTTTCGCGAACGGCATGAGCGGCGAGACCTTCGCTCCTTCCATCACCAGCAGGCGGCCGTTGCGTTCCACATCGAGAAAAACCACGTTTTCGTTAAGCGCTTGGGCCCAGCCTACCTCGCCCGCATAAAGCGGCGTCATTTCCGCCGTCTGCGGGCGATAGCGTACCAGCCGGTCAGGATCCCCGACCGAGGCCAGCAACCAGGGGGCACCGTCATCGCCCGCCTGATAAAGGGTTTCGAGTTTAGCGTCTGTCGGATATGCGTGAAGTCGGCCCGCCAGGCCGACCTGCTTAAGCCCTTCTTCGTCTAAATACCAGATGGCCTCGCCGTCCTGCTGCCAGACGAAGGAGATCACGGCAGTGCCGCGGGTCAGTTGCCTGTCTTCGCCCCCCTGGCGCAGCCAGAGCTGGCGCTTGCCGCTGCGCTCGGAGACAAAGGCGACCGCCTCACCGCCGGGTTGGTACTGGCCGTCGCTATCCTTAAACGCACTGTTGGTGATTTCGCCGTCGTTGTAAGTGCCGTTTTTCCAGCTGCGTTCGCGCACGGCCTGGTTCAGATAGGCGCTGGTGGCGATAAGACGGTCAGGATAACGAAAACCCCCGATACGGATGTCATCCTGGCTGGCCAGGGCAAGACTTTCGGGCCGTGCGGTGTCGCGATACACATAAAGCCGGTTGCTGGCGCTTTGCAGCAGGGTATCGCGAGACAGAGCCATTGGCAGGGAGGCCGCTTCGGCCGAATAGGGGAGCGTCACCTCGGAAACGGTTTCGAGACGCTCGCCGTAGAGGCTCAGTGTCCAAAGCCGGTTCTCTCCCGCGCCCGTTGAGCCCGTTATATAAATTTTGCCAAACGCGGTCGCGAAGTTTGCCATGGTCGCTATGTCGGCGGGCAGCGCCAGCGCAACGGGCGCATCCGCCGGATTGTCGTCCGTGCGTTTCATCATCAGGGTATTTACGCCCTGTTTCGAGGTGCTGACAAAAAGCAGGGTTTGAGCCGACAGCCAGCGCGCAGCGTGGAAAAACGCATTGCTACAGGGTTGCAGCAGCCGGTTTTGCAGGGTCGTAAGGTCGAACTGGCGCAACCGGGCGCACTTCACCCCATTTTTGAGCACCACCTCCGAAGCCACCAGGCTGGTGCCGTCGGTGCTAAACGAAGGCGCCCCGTAAAATCGCCGGGCGGAATACAGATCACGGGTCTCACTGCTGAGCAGGTTCTTGAGACTCAGCGTTTCGCTTTCTCCGTTGCGTGTGATGTAGGCCAGGGTATCTGCGTAAACGGCGCCGCTGTGTTCCGGCAGGGGATCATGGGTAAGCGGGGTGACTTGTTCTATCGCCAAAGCCGGTTTGTCGGTCGGCGATACCGCAGCAAATGCCAGCAGCAGTGCGGCGGCCGCACCGGCGCCAGCCAGGGCCAGAAGCGGTTTACGCCGCCTGGAAGTGGCACCAAGCTGCAAGCGATAGCCCTGCTTGGGAAAGGTTTGCAGTACCTGTTTGTGCTCGTCGCCCAGGTGCTTGCGCAGCAGGGTAATGCAGCGCTGCAGCGCATTGGGTGCAACCAGGGTATCGGGCCACACGGCATCCAGCAGTTCCTGTTGGGAAACCAGCCGGTTTTCGGCCCCGTGCAGGTAGCGTAACAGGGCGAGAACCTTAGGTTCGAGTTGGGTTTTTTGTGAGCGAAGGTAGAGTTCGCCGGTGTCCAAGTCGACGCGTCTGCCGTTGATATTAATCATCCGTGAAACCCGGGTAGCGGTTAGCATTTGCAGCGGATTCTATCATAAAAAACAACCCCGGCCAGATGCGATAAATAAGGTCAAGCGGGTCGGGCAGGCGCCTTAGTTATAGCACTAAGGTACAGCTTCTTTTTCGCCGTTTATTGACTAGAGTAGGTTTGTTCGATTTTTGAGCATAAAAATAAACACACATTCAAAAGGCGAGTTATGAAACTACACAACTTTTTTCAACGCGGATTGCGGCGGATTGCGCGCTTTCTGCCTTTAATGCTTGTTGCATGCAGCGGCACGGCGAGTGCCGGCAGCTGGCAACAAAACGTCAGCCTCGGCGGTTTTAACAAGGTGCATATTTACACCCCGGATACCCAGTCGAGCGTCGGCAGCGGTCATGCGCTGCTGTTGGTGCTGCACGGCTGCGTACAACCGATCAACAACTACCTGACGGCCAACCTGGAAACCGCCGCCGAGGCCCACGGCATGGTGGTTGCGGTGCCCGATGCCATGAACAAGGCGGGTTACAGCTGCTGGTCGTATTGGCAGGGAACCATCTCCAGAACCTCCGGCGACTACAAAAACCTGATCAACCTGGCCAATGCCCTGAGTTCGGATCCTGCAAGAGGCATAGATGCAAATCAGGTGTATATCGCCGGATTGTCGTCGGGGGCCGCGATGGCGGCGCAAACCGCCTGTGTGGCGCCGAGCGCCGGGCCGACCATAGGCACCAGCTCGAACGGCGCCATCAGCACCTGCGAAACTGTTTCTCCGGCCACCTATAAATCGCGCTGCGAAAGTTATGCCGGTAGCTATAAGAGCCATCTCGCCACGCAAATCGCGGTCGTCGCCCACGGCACCAGCGATACCACGGTCAACACCTGCTATAACCAGCAAAATGCCGACGGCCTGGCCAATGTCTACGGGGTTTCCCAGCTGCCGGGCAGCAATACCCTCAGCGAAGGGGCCGGTCATACCGCAAGCGAAACCCTGTGGACCGATAACCGCATCGCCATGCTGTGGCTCGATAACCTGGATCACTCCTGGTCGGGGGGCGCGGGCGCATCCGGCGATTATGTGGCGGGCAACAGCATCAATTTTGCCACCTACCTCGGACAATTCTTTGCCGCCAACAATCAGCGGGTCGACAGAAACGCCGGTCCGGTGATCTCAAACCATACGGCGGTTGATGTGAACAACCAGCTGCAGATCAGCGGCTCCGCCGTCGATGCGGAGGGCAGCGTTGCCCAGGTAACCATCACGATTGAGGCGCTGGACAGCGGCACGCCGGTGCTGGCGGCAACCTTAACCGCCCAGGTCGCAGCCGACGACAGCTATACGGTGACCAGCGGCGTCCTGAACGACG
>JBNKEN010000245.1:0-3774 GCA_050288805.1 Pseudoalteromonas sp. | reverse complement strand
CGCCGGAAAGCATTCGTATCCGTAAGAAATTCCTGACGGAAAACGAGCGTAAGCGTGCGTCACGTGACTCAAAGAAAAGCTAATTAGTTAGCTCTTAAAAAAATAGCCCGCATCATGCGGGCTTTTTTTATGGCAAATTGTCTAGCCTAAAAATCAACCCTTATTCATCTCATCGATAAAGCGGTTCGAATCGGCGATCGACTTGTTCATATCGGCGATCAGCGACTTGATGTTGCGCTGCAGGCTGGTGAACTCGCCCTTGATCGTGCTGACCGCCTTGGCGTTGAGATTATGCTTGAGGTAGAGCACGTTGTCGTGCAGCGATGCCAGCACGGGTTGCATCTTGGCTTCGCTGGCGCGCATGGAACGCAGCAGCTTGTCGAACTGGCGCTTGGTCGCACTCAATTTTTTACTGCTTTCCCGCTTCAGTGTAGCGCTCTGGTATTGCTCTAACTCATCGGCCCACTCATCGAACAGGGCTTCGGCCACGTCTTCCACCTTGTTGATACGGGAGCTGACTTCCTCGGCGGCCTTTTTACTCGACTCGTAGTCGTCGTTGAGTTCCTCATAGGCCTGTTCCAGCTCGCCGCCTTCAAAGTTAATGAGTGTTGTCAGGCGTTCCAGCGCCGACCGGAATTCCTTTTGAGATTCCTCCTGGGCGTCCTTGGTGGCCTCGACCCTGTCCACCAGAATATCCCGTTTATGGACGCCGACGGATTCCATGGCGGAATAATAGGCCGACTGACATCCGGCCAACAGCAGCAGGATGACACCCGCCAACAAGCTTTTTTTCAACATAGTGCATCCTTGAGTGCGCTTAGGTAGCTGTAAATTATGTGACCTATTGCTATGATAATCAAAGATTTCAGCGATTAGAAACGAGAATGGACGTAAATTCAGCAGCATTAACGGAGCGCCTTTGGCGTTGGTTGGGCAGGCAGCCCGGGTGGTGGAAACATTTTTTCATCCGTTGTCAGGAAGATCAGATCACCGTCAACGCCGGTTATCTTGCCTATGTCACCCTGTTGTCGCTGGTGCCCCTGATCGCCGTCGGTGTGGCTATTTTCTCGGCGTTTCCCGGGTTTGAAGAGGCCAGGGTGGCGATTGAGAACTTCCTCTTTACCAACTTCGTGCCGACCTCGAGCGAAACCATCAAGCAGCATATCGGTGCCTTTACCGGCAATGCCAACAAGATGACCGCCGTGGGGGTGGGATTCCTCGCGGTGATCGCCCTGTTTTTGATCCGCAACGTGGATGCCACCTTAAACCGCATCTGGCGCATAGAACGCAAACGTCCCATGGTGATTTCTTTCGCCATCTACTGGATGGTGTTGACCCTGGGGCCCATTTTGCTCGGCGCCAGCATCGGGGTGACCTCCTATGTGGTGTCGCTGGTGGCATTTGCCGATCAGGGGATCCCCGGGTTCAGCGGTTTTCTGCTTAAGTTGCTGCCCTACGGTATTTCCATGATCGGCTTTATTATGCTCTATACTTTGGTTCCTAATACCCGAGTCCGATTACGGGCGGCGGTTCCGGGCGCTCTGTTCGCGGCTCTTTTGTTCGAATTAACGAAAAAAGGGTTCGCTTTATACATCAGTCACTTTCCTTCATACGAGGTGATTTATGGGGCGCTGGCGACAATTCCTATTCTGTTTGTCTGGGTGTATTTGTCCTGGATAGTGGTGCTGCTGGGGGCCGAATTCACCGTGTGTGTTTCCGCCAGCCAGTCGAATAAGGAAGTGTCAACGGAAACATAATACGCCGTCGCCAGGGAGGCGTATGGCCACACTTTACCCTTTTGAAGAGCCTTACAACAGTTTCTACCTTGCCGTCGGCGGGGAGAACCGGCTGCATGTTGAGCAACACGGCAATCCCGAAGGCTATCCCGTGCTGGTGTGTCACGGCGGGCCGGGAGGCGGGTTAAACCGCGCCGCCAAGTTGTTCTTTCATCCCGACCGTTACCGCATCATTCTGTTTTCACAGCGCGGCTCTGGATTATCCACCCCCTTTCGCCTGGAAGACAATAATACCTGGGAGTTGGTGGAAGATATCCGCACCATTCAACGGCATCTGGGCCTTGCCTCATCCCTGTTGTGTGGCGAGTCCTGGGGGGCAACCCTGGCGCTGGTGTTTGCCATTCATTATCCCGAACGGGTTGACGGTTTGCTTTTGGGCGCCGCGTTCCTTGCCACGCAAGGGGATCTCGACTGGTTGTATGGCCCCGATGGGGGCGGTGCGCAGTCATATCCTACGCAATACAGTTCATTTGCCGGTGAGCATAAAAACGCACACGAGGTGATTGATTACTATCATCGGGCAATGCAGGAGAGCGATCCCGAAGGCCAGTTGGCGCTGGCAACTCGCTGGCTGGTCTGGGAACAGACCTTAAGCGGTCACAATTTCTCGCCCGATTTCGCCCTGCACGACGATGAGGTGCAGCGGCGTATGGCCCGCCTGATGTTGCACTATTTCGCGCATCAGTGTTTTTTGCAGGACGGTTACATTGCCGCGCATTATAAGGCGCTGAGCCGAATCCCGGGCTGGTTTGTTCACCATCGTCAGGATTTGATCTGCCGTCTTGCCCCGGTGGAAAATCTGGCATGCAGCATGAGGGCCAGGCTGGATGTGCTGGAGGGAGTTGGGCACTGCGGACTGGATGAGGTATATTGTCGGGCCATGCGCCGGGCGGCGGATTTAATGTATGTCAGATTAGCGAGGAAGCAGTGCAAGGTCTTATCCAACGAGTTAAATGGGCAAAGGTAGAGGTGGGCGCGGAAACCACCGGAGAAATCAAACAGGGTATTTTGCTGCTGCTGGGGGTCGAAAAACAGGACGATGAAGCGGCGGTGGAAAAACTGCTGCATAAGGTGATCAATTACCGTATCTTTACCGACGAAGCGGGCAAGATGAATCTCAGTCTCAAGGATATCGGTGGCGAGCTGCTGGTGGTTTCCCAGTTCACCCTGGTGGCCGACACAAAAAAGGGCATGCGCCCTAGCTTTTCGTCCGGGGCCACACCCGAGCAGGGGGAAGCGCTCTACAATTGTATGCTTAAAAAGGCAGAACTGGCGCTTGGTCGGGTTGCGGCGGGGCGTTTCGGTGCCGATATGCAGGTCTCGCTGTGTAACGACGGCCCGGTGACCTTCAGCCTAGCAGTTTAACCAAATCAGGTGGTTGGCGTAGTCGGGGATCTTCTCCATATTGGGCTGCTTGCCGAAGTTGGTGATCAGCAGATGCTGCAGTTGTTGCAGCTGGGATTCATGTTCACTGATGAAATTGATAAACAGCCAGCCGCCGGGTTTGATCCGCGATCTCAGTTGCTGGTAAAAGCGGTGCTGAAACAGAAAAATCGGCGCATCCAGGCGGGTAAACAAATCCAGGATCACCCAGTCGAATTCGGTTTCTTCTTCCAGCGCCTGCTCGGCGCCGATGCAGCGCACATCGGCATTTTGTTCGCCGCCGAAATACTTTTTGTAGCAACGCACCACCTCAGGGTTATTGTCGACCGAGGTGATCTGGCATGCCGGATAATTAGCCCGCAGGTAATTGCGTATGGCGCCGCCGCCGAGACCCAGTTCCAGCACCTTTTGTGGTGCTGGCAAATCTTGCCATAGCTCGGCCAGCCGTTGTAAATGGGGAAACAGCAGATGTGTCGGCTGATCTTTTTCGATCACCGATTGCAGGGTCTGGTTGAGCAGCAGCCAGCGGTATTGCTTATGTTGCCTGACCTGAATGCTGCCGCGCCCCTGTTTGTGCCAGTAGATCAAATGTCCG
>JBNKEN010000244.1:0-7111 GCA_050288805.1 Pseudoalteromonas sp. | reverse complement strand
TGATTTGGTAGTGTTTTGTTGGTGACTTCGAGGATGTCAGGCTGGCATTCGAGCGTACCGACACACCTTAAATAGAGAAAGCCTTATTTGAAAATACGCTCCTGAACATAAGAATGCCGGCATATTAGCTGGCAAAGTGATTGTTTCTTAAGGTCTCAATGAAAGCGGCGGGTTGGCGCCTGTCTGTAGGTTGCCCTGACCAAGATAATCCAAAATGAAACCACACATAACAGCAAGGCGAAAAATTGAGTCACCGGAGAGTTAAACCAGGCTAAGGCAAACATACCTGCAAGCAGACACAGGAAGGGCTTAAGTTCGTAAAGCATGGAGCTTTCGAGGTGTTTTTTGCGGTTGATTGCGTTGTCCTGGCGGCGGGCGTTAGAGCGCAAAACCCACACCACGGCACCGGCAAGAAACAGTAAGATTGCAGGTATCGCCGTTGTCATCGAGTTGCTGGCGAACATCAGGCTTGCCCCGATAATCAAATAACCGTATGGCAAGGTTTCGTATATGGGCTTACTTAACATGGCTCTATTCACTTTCGGTCAGATACACCAAATTTCGTCCTGGGCATCATATTCCATAGTAAAAGTCTAGCCTGATACTCCTAGCAAGCAAATTTTTATACAGAAAAAGGTCGCAAAAAATAATTTTATTATCTAATGCTTTTTATAAATACATAAAAAATACAAATAAACCTATCAGAAAATATCATCATCCCGGCTACTGTGAAAAATTTTCAATCCCTGATTAAATAAGCTCAAGCAGACACAATAGGCAAAAACGCGTTTTAAGCGTACAATAGCGCCTTCTTAAATCACATAATTACGTTGCACCTAGGAGACCCCATGTTAGAACGTAGCATGAACATTGCAGATTTTGACCCTGAGCTGTTTAACGCCATGCAAAAAGAAGCTGCGCGTCAGGAAGAGCATATCGAACTGATTGCTTCTGAAAACTACTGCAGCCCGCGAGTAATGGAAGCCCAAGGTTCTCAGCTGACTAACAAATATGCCGAGGGGTATCCTGGTAAGCGTTACTATGGCGGTTGTGAGCATGTAGACGTGGTAGAACAACTGGCAATTGATCGTGCCTGTGAGCTGTTTGGTTGTGAATACGCCAACGTTCAACCACATGCCGGTTCTCAGGCAAATGCGGCCGTGTTCCAAGCACTTTTGCAACCGCATGACACCGTACTGGGTATGAGCCTGGCACACGGTGGTCACCTGACTCACGGTTCTCACGTCAACTTCTCCGGCAAGATCTATAACGCCATTCAGTACGGCCTGAATGAAGAAACCGGCGAGATCGATTATGCGCAGGTTGAAGCACTGGCGCTTGAGCACAAGCCAAAGATGATCATCGCTGGCTTCTCTGCGTACTCAGGTGTGGTCGATTGGGCACGTTTCCGTGAGATCGCAGACAAGGTGGGTGCCTACCTGTTTGTTGACATGGCGCATGTAGCCGGTCTGATTGCTGCGGGTCTGTATCCTTCACCTGTGCCCTTTGCTCATGTAGTGACAACCACCACCCACAAAACACTGGCGGGTCCTCGTGGCGGTCTGATCCTGTCTAACTGCGGTGACGAAGAGATCTACAAGAAACTGAACAGCGCAGTATTCCCGGGCGGCCAGGGCGGCCCTCTGTGTCATGTTATCGCTGCCAAGGCAGTTGCGTTCAAAGAAGCCCTGCAACCAGAATTCAAAGCCTACCAGGCTCAGGTGCTGGCAAATGCCAAGGCGATGGTGAGCGTGCTTCAGGAGCGCGGTTACAAGGTCGTTTCTGATAAAACCGACAACCACCTGTTCCTTCTGGACCTGATCGACAAAGACATTACAGGTAAAGATGCCGATGCGGCGCTGGGCAACGCGAACATCACGGTGAACAAGAACTCTGTACCTAACGATCCGCGTTCACCTTTCGTAACCTCGGGTCTGCGAATCGGTTCTCCTGCCATCACCCGTCGCGGTTTCAAAGAAGCCGAAGCGAAAGAGCTGGCCGGTTGGATCTGTGACGTGCTGGACGACATCGAAAATGCTGATGTTCAGGCGCAGGTTAAAGAGAAAGTGAAGGCTATTTGCGCTAAATTCCCGGTTTACGCCTGATAGCTATTTTACAGCTAAATGTGTATTATTAAGGCCGCTTTTCAGCGGCCTTTTTTTGTTTTTCAAACGGAAGTTTACTTTCATGTATTGTCCTTTTTGTTCCGCCAAAGATACCAAAGTCATCGACTCTCGCCTGGTCGGCGGGGGACATCAGGTGCGCCGACGTCGCGAATGCAACGACTGTCATGAACGCTTTACCACCTTTGAAGGCGCCGAGCTGGTGATGCCGCGTGTGATCAAGCAAGACGGCAGCCGCGAACCCTTCAATGAAGACAAACTGATGAACGGGCTGCACCGGGCGTTGGAAAAAAGGCCGGTGGAAACCGAACAAATTGAAGAGGTCGCGAATCAGATTAAGTCCCAACTCAGGGCAACCGGCGAGCGCGAGGTCGCCAGTAACCTTATCGGCGAATGCATTATGGAAGCGTTGAAAAAGCTCGATAAGGTTGCTTACGTTCGTTTTGCTTCCGTCTATCGTTCATTCGAGGATATTCGGGAATTCGGCGAAGAAATTGCCCGTTTAGGGGAATAGAATGCCGTTTAGCGAGGCAGATCATCACTTTATGTCCCGGGCCATCGAGCTGGCCAAAAAAGGGCGCTTTACCACGACCCCGAATCCCAATGTCGGCTGCGTCATTGTAAAAGAAGGCGAAGTGGTCGGTGAGGGCTATCACAAAAAAGCCGGGGAAGGCCATGCCGAGGTGAATGCCTTACGTCAGGCCGGTGACAAGGCGGTGGGCGCTACGGCATACGTGACCCTGGAACCCTGCAGCCATCACGGCCGCACGCCTCCCTGTGCCGAAGGCCTGATCAAGGCGGGCGTCAAACGCGTCGTGGCAGCCATGGTGGACCCCAATCCGAGCGTGGCGGGCAAGGGGCTGGCGATGCTGGCAGAGGCCGGGATCGAAACCGCTTCGGGCCTGCTTGAAATACAGGCCGAGGCGCTGAACTTGGGATTCCTTAAACGAATGCGCACCGGAATGCCGTACGTGACCTGTAAGCTGGCGGCCAGTCTTGACGGAAAAACCGCATTGGCCAACGGCGCAAGCAAATGGATCACGGGCGCAGAGGCGCGCAGAGATGTGCAGATGTTCAGGGCCGAAAGCTGCGCCATTATCTCCGGGGCGGATACGGTAATTGTCGATGATGCCAGACTGAATGTCCGCTACGAAGAGCTCGATAGCGATGAGCTGGATACTCAGGAGCTGCGCCAACCGCTTCGGGTCATCGTTGATTCGCAGAACAGATTGACGCCGGAACTGGCCCTGTTTTCCGTTGCTGCACCGATACTTATTTTACGTACACAGCTTGATAATGATACAAACTGGCCTCATTTTGTTTCCCAACTTGTAGTACCGAAAAACGCCGAGGGCAAGGTCGACCTGACAACGGCTGCGGCGCTTCTGGCAGATCGCGGGATCAACAGCCTGTGGCTGGAAAGCGGCGCTACACTGGCCGGACGGTTCCATGAATTGGGGCTGATAGACAGGTATATCGTTTATCTGGCGCCTAAACTGATAGGCGATACGGGCCGCAGCCTGATTAACCTGCCGGAGCTGACGCAAATGGATCGGGTACACGGCCTGCGGTTTGAAGAGATTAAGCAAATCGGCGACGACATTCGCATTACCGCCGTTGCACACAGCCACATAGGGTAGAGATGTTTACAGGTATTATTGAAGCCACCGGCAACTTAAGCGAATTAACCTATTCCGGTGGCGATCTGACGCTCAGGGTTAAATCAAGCAACCTTTCGATGGCAGACGTCCAGTTGGGCGACAGCATCGCCACCAACGGGGTGTGCCTCACGGTGACGAAAAAATTCAACGACGGCTTTTTTGCCGACGTGTCGAAGGAAACCCTGTCGCTCACCGGGTTTGCTCATTACCAGGTCGGCCAGCGGGTAAACCTGGAAAAGGCGTTGCAGCCGATTTCCCGCCTCGGCGGCCATCTGGTATCCGGCCATGTTGACGGCATGGCGGTGGTTGAACGTATCGAGGCCAATGCCCGCGCTACCGACTATTGGCTGAGTGCGCCGACTTCGTTGATGAAATATATTCCTTACAAAGGATCGGTCTGTGTCGACGGCATCAGTCTCACGGTCAATGCCGTGGAGGGCAACCGCTTCAAATTGACCATAGTGCCGCATACCGCCGGGCAAACGACAATAGCCGATTTTAAGGTGGGAACTCGGGTCAACCTGGAAGTCGACCAGCTGGCGCGTTATCTCGAACGCTTGATGCTGGGCGATGCGGCGAGTGAAAAGACACAGGACATCTCCATGAGTTTGCTGGCAAAAGCAGGGTTTATTAAATAACCTGCCGGCACATTTACAATTTTTATTCATACACGGGCAAGATATGAAACTGAATACAGCAGAAGAAATCATCCAGGATATCAAAGACGGTAAAATGGTGATCCTGATGGACGACGAGGACAGGGAGAATGAAGGCGATTTGATCATGGCGGCGGAACACATCAGTGCCGACGCCATTAACTTTATGGCCACCTACGGCCGTGGCCTTATCTGCCTGACCTTGAGCCAGGAGCGTTGTGAACAGCTGGAGCTGCCCCTGATGGTGCGCCAGAACGGTGCCCAGTTCTCCACCAATTTCACCGTGTCTATCGAAGCCGCGAAGGGCGTTACGACCGGGATTTCTGCTGCGGATCGCGCTCGTACCGTGC
Organism: Pseudoalteromonas sp.; assembly: GCA_050288805.1. GTDB lineage: Bacteria > Pseudomonadota > Gammaproteobacteria > Enterobacterales > Alteromonadaceae > Pseudoalteromonas. The sequence continues at coordinate 2,321 of JBNKEN010000244.1, read as the reverse complement.
AGGCTGCAGTGGCTAAATCCGCTCTGCCGACAGACATAGTGCAGCCGGGTCATATTTTCCCGATTATGGCGCAGCCGGGAGGCGTTCTCACCCGCGCCGGTCACACCGAGGCCGGCTGCGACCTGGCCCGTCTGGCCGGACTTGAACCTGCTTCGGTTATCGTCGAGATCCTGAACCCGGACGGCACCATGGCGCGCCGTCCCGATCTGGAAATTTTTGCCCAGGAACACGGCCTTAAGATCGGCACCATTGCGGATCTTATCGAATACCGTAATCTCAACGAAACCACCATCGAAAAGGTGGCCGAGTGCAAACTGCCAACCGAGCATGGTGAATTTGACCTCATTACCTTTAAAGACACCATCGACGGCCAGCTGCATTACGCCATGGTAAAAGGCCAAATCAAGTCTGATGAGGCGACGCTGGTGCGCGTTCACCTGCAGAGCACCTTTAACGACGTGCTGCTCTCGAGCCGCGGTGCCGAGCGCAGCTGGGGCTTGTCTCAGGCGATGCAATACATTTCAGAAAACAACGGCGTGCTGGTGGTGTTGGGTAAACAGGAAAGCACCGATGAGCTGGAAGCCATGGTGCAGGCGTTTGCCGCCGAAGATCGCGGTGAAACCGCCAGCCATCGCAAGTTCCAGGGCACATCGCGCACCGTCGGCGTGGGCTCGCAGATCCTGGCAAGCCTGGGGATCGAGAAAATGCGCCTGATGAGCATGCCGAAGAAATACCATGCGTTGTCCGGTTTCCACCTGGAAGTGGTCGAGTACGTCGAACCGAAATAAAAGCGTGTTGCAGCGGTTAGTAACAAATTACGCTCTTTTTTGAATTTTATGCTATTATGCGCGTCAATTTTTGCGCTTAAGCTTGAACAGATTTTAGGGTTATCCAATGAAAATAATTGAAGGTAATAAATTTGCACCGGGCAAAAAATTTGCCATCGTCATTTCTCGTTTTAACGCGTTTATCGGTAACAGCCTGCTTGAGGGTGCGTTAGACGAATTGAAGCGTACCGGCGGGGTTGCCGAAGACGATATCACGGTGGTTTATGTACCTGGCGCCGTTGAGCTGCCGCTGGCGGCAAAACGTATCGCTGCGAAGAAGCAGCATGATGCGATTATTGCATTGGGTGTCGTGATCCGTGGCGGTACGCCGCACTTTGACCTGGTTGCCGGTGAGTCCAACAAGGGCCTGGCGCAGGTTTCACTGGAATACGATATTCCGGTCGCCTTCGGCGTACTGACCACTGAAAGCATTGAGCAGGCGATTGAGCGCGCAGGCACCAAGATGGGCAACAAGGGCGGCGAAGCGGCGCTTGGGGCGCTTGAAATGGTGAATGTTCTAGAACAAATTTAAGGAATCAGCGTGAAACCAGCAGCAAGACGTAAGGCGCGTATCTTGGCCCTTCAGGCCATCTACTCTTGGCAGATGAGCGGTAACCCGATTGGCGATATCGAACAGCAGATGCTGATCGAAAACGATGTCACTAAGGTGGATGTCGAGTACTTCAAAGATCTGGCTCGCGGTGTGGCGGTTAACCACAAGCAACTGGACAAGATCCTGGCGCCGCACCTGACCCGTCCGTTTGATGACATCGACATGGTTGAGAAGGCCATATTGCGTCTGAGCGGTTACGAGTTGAAGTTCCGCGAAGACGTACCCTATAAGGTTGCGATCAACGAAGGAATTGAACTGGCCAAGATGTTCGGTGCCGACGACAGCCACAAGTTTGTAAACGGCGTGCTGGATAAGGCCGTAAAAGAGCTGAGAGCATAAACAGGTATTAAAAGGAGAGCCGGCTTGGGCCGGCTTTTTTGTGTATGCAGGAATTTGAACTTATCAATCATTACTTCAAGGGACGAGGGATCACCCGTCGCGATGTCAATATCGGGATTGGGGATGATTGCGCCTTAGTCACGGTGCCGGAAAACTGCCAGGTGGCGGTGACGACGGATACGCTGGTGTCCGGCGTACACTTTTTTGATGATATTCCGCCGCGCGCATTGGGCCACCGGGCGCTCGCCGTCAACCTCAGCGATCTCGCTGCAATGGGGGCGGAGCCTGCGTGGATTTCGGTAGCCTTAACGTTGCCGAGCGCCGATCCGATTTGGCTGGAAGAGTTCAGCGCCGGCATGCACGAAATTGCCGAATACTATAATGTTCAGATCATCGGCGGTGATACCACGCAGGGACCGCTCGTGGTTACGGTAACCGCCCAGGGCACCGTCCCTGCCGGTAAGGCGCTGACCCGCAGCGGCGCGCAGACCGGCGACTGGATCTATGTAACCGGTCCGCTCGGGGATGCCGGGCTTGCCATT
>JBNKEN010000243.1:0-4240 GCA_050288805.1 Pseudoalteromonas sp. | reverse complement strand
AGCCTGTGGTTAAAGAGGCTGCCGAGCAGGGCAAAGACGATGGTGATAAGGCCGGTGCCGAGCTTCGAATAACTGGCTATCTGGCTGTTACTGAAACCGATTTCCTTATAAAACACAATCGACATGCGGCCGAGAAAGGCTTCGCCTATCTTGAACAAAAAGATAAAGGTTAACAGCGCCAGCGCCGTTTTTACGCCGTTGCGGCGGAAAAACGCCATCAGCGGGTCGACCAGGGTGACCAGCAACCAGGCGAGCATACGGCTCAGGCTTCCGCTGCTGTCGCCCAGCTTTTCACGGTATTGGCGTTCCAGTTCCGCGTGGACAAGCTCGCGGTTGCTTTGCGGTTCGCTGGCCCAGAATACGCAACCCAGCAGGCCCAGCATGATGGCGCCGAGCACCAGATAGACGTCGGGCCAGGCGATGCCGGGCATGTCGGCCATATAAAAGGGAATGGCGCCGAGCAGCGCGTAGCCGGTCCACCAACCGGATGTCGCCATGGCGGCGGCAGCGGTGGCCTTATAGCTTTCGTTTTCCGCCAGGGTGTCGATACGAAACGCGTCGATGGCGATGTCCTGGGTGGCCGACGCCACGGCGATAAACAGGCACAACAGCGCGGCCACAAACAGCTGGCCGGACAGGTCGATGGTGGCAAGGGTAAAGGTGGCGCCGGCGATCAGCAGCTGGCACACAAATATCCAGCTCCTGCGCTGGCCGAGCCAGTCGTGCAAGAGCGGCAGTTTGATCCTGTCGACCAGGGGCGACCAGAGAAAATTGATGCTGTAGGCGCCGAATACGATGCCGAACAGCCCTATCATGCTGCGGCTCAGGCCTTCGTCTTTGAGCCAGGCCGACATCACGGAACCTATCAACACCCAGGGAAAGCCGCTGCTCATGCCGAATACGAACACGTTGAACAGGCGTTTATCTTTAAAGTAGCCGGCGTATTCGCGCAGCGAGATGTCAGCAGACATAGGACCTTCGAAAGCAAGTGGCCGGCGGATGCCGGCCTTTATTATTCTTGTTTTGGCTCTTCGAGCAGTGTGATGCCGTATATGATAACCGGGGTCTTCGGAATAAAGCTGTAGCCCAGTTTGGCGTTATAGTCGGTTTCTACCCGCATGATCTTGTCGAGGGTGTCATAGCCTTCCACCACATTGCCGAAGACCGCAAATCCCCAACCGCTGCCGGGGTTGAGATGGTCGTTGTCGTCCATGTTGAAGAAGAACTGGCGGGTCGCCGAATGGGGTTTGCTCTCCTGGTAGGCCATGGCGATGGTGTACATGTCGTTTTTCAGGCCGTTGCCGCTTTCGTTGAAAATCGGCTTGCCTTCATACAGACCGTCATAATCCTTGTCGTAACCGCCGCCCTGAATCACGAAATCCCGCTCGTTGGCTTCGTCCCGTTCGACGCGGTGGAATACCGAGCCCTTGTAGCTGCCGTCGACCACGTAGCCGAGAAAGTTGTTGACCGTGATAGGCGCACGGGATCGATCCAGCTCGACGGTAATGCTGCCCATGGAGGTTTCCATCTTAACCCGCGGGAAGAGGTTACCTTTTTGCACGAACTTGCCGTCGGCGGCAAGCAGCGGAAAACTTAAGCAGGCCATTAACCAGGCCACGAATAACTGCTTCATGATCACTCCTGTAAAAATCCGGTGAGCTCCGGATCGCTGACGATACGCGTCGCCAGCTGTTCGATTAGCTTATTCAATTGCGCTTCGACCTTTGCCCTGTCATGGCCAAGGGGGGCGCTGAACTGGCTTTTGCCATTGTACAGCTTATTAAAGCTGCGTCCACGGTCGGAAATTTCCACGCCCAGCTCGATCACCGCCTCGCTTTGGTGCTCAAAGGTCTGCTCGCTCACGATGGCTTGAAGGTGATGCAGGGTAACGTTCAGGGTGCGGGCCGCCTTATAGCTCACTTCCATGCCGTTGCTCGTAAACGCCTGGCCGATGACGGCGTTCAGCTTGGCGGCAAGCTCGGGGCTGGTAGCCGTGGTTTGTTTGCCGCCCTTGTTTACCAGCAGGGTGGCATCGCCGGCGCGGGCATCTTGCACGTTCAGGTTGATGGCGCCGTTTAGGGCCGCAACTTGTCCGCCCTGATAGCGGGGGCTCAGGATCAGGGTATTGCCCGGTGCGGCACAACCGGCAAGCAGGGTTAAAAGCAGGGCGGGAATGATCATTCGCATGGTTCAGGTCCTTTTCGTTGCGCCGAGAACGACAAATTTTTTATTGGAGCCTATCAGCTTGTAGCCGCCGAACAGGCGCTTCAGTTTTTCATGATAATCCAGGTGGCGGTTGCCTATGATGCGCAGTTCGCCGCCGGGCACCAGCACGTCTTTGGCCTGCTGGAACATCTGCCAGGCGATGTGATCGGTCACAGCTTGAAGCTGGTGAAACGGCGGATTGCACAGCACTATATCCTGGCTGCCGGGCGCAAAGCCGCTCAGGCAGTCGTTTTGCACGAAAAGGCAGTCGTCCAGCCGCTCGGGCAGATTGCGCGCCACGTTTTCCCGTGCAGACGCGACCGCCATGGCCGATTCGTCGACAAAGGTGACCTTGGCCTTGGGGCAGCGGGCGAGGGTCATTAACCCGATCACGCCGTTGCCGCAGCCGAGATCGAGAATGCGCCTTGCCTTGCCGGTTTGCGGCAGGTAATTGATAAAAAAGCGCGCCCCGATGTCGAGAGAATCGCGGGAGAACACGTTGGCATGATTGCCGATAGTAAAGTCGGTGTTTTCCAGCGGCCATTTCACCGGAAATTTACTTTGCTGCGGCTTAAGGGCAAATGAACTGACGATCAGGCGCGACTTTTTAACCGCCAGCGTGGTGCTGCTGGGGCCGATAAAACGTTCGACGGCTTTGATCGTGGAGGTGTGCACCTCCTTGGTCTTGCCGCCGACGATCACCGGCGTGCCGGGTTTTAGCACCTGGCTCAGCATCGCCAGTTGATGGGCCAGGTAGCCCGCATTTTTTGGCAGCTTAACCAGCACCAGATCGCAATCGTCGGGCAGGGAAGCTAGGCTGTCCAGCAGCCGGCAGCGGTTTTCGTCCAAGCCGTTGGCGGCGAGATTGTGCCGGGTCGCCAGTTGGGCGACGAAGGAATCGCTGACGGACGTCACCTGTTTGTCGTTGAAATAACAGGCGAGGGCGCCGAAGGCGTCGTTCAGGATCAGCGGCTTGCTACTATCGGGAAAATGCTCGGCCACATACTCGACCAGGTACTCGTCGGCGCTGTCCCAGGCCTGTAAGCTGCGGTTCTTTTGATCCACCGGAAAACGGGTCAGTTCAAATTTTTTTTCGCCGAGGCTGGCCTCTGTTATCATGGTATTCGCTTGTCAGTCTGTTTAGTGGGGCAAATTCTACCATGGTGCTCGCAAACGCCAACCCCTCATTGCCGCCGGGATTCATCTATCGGCCGGGTGTGCTCAGCGAAGAGAAAAGTCTTTTGCTGTATCGCAGGCTGCGAGACGGCCTCGACTGGCAGCAACCGGAACTGACGATTTACGGCAAACGCCACAAAATTCCCCGTTTGCAGTATTACATGGGCGACGCCGACGCAGCCTACAGCTATTCGGGTCAGGTTTTTACCCCGTCGCCCTGGCTTGAAGAGCTAAACGCCATGCGCAGGCGACTGGTCAATCAGCTGCAGGTGCCGTTTAATGCGGTGCTTATCAACTATTACCGCAACGGCCACGACAGCATGGGCTGGCACAGCGACGACGAACCCGAACTCGGCGACACCCCGGTGATCGCATCCGTCTCCCTCGGTGCGCGGCGCCTTTTCAAAATTCGCCATAAGCTCACCGCTGAAACGCTGGATATTCCCCTCGATAACGCCAGCCTGCTGCTGATGCAGGGCAACAGCCAAAAGGCGTTCAGTCACAGCCTGCCGAAACAGCTTAAGGTATCCGGCGGGCGAATCAATTTAACGTTTCGCGCCGTGAATTCAGGTAAAGGGTCGGTGGGGTGGTGAAGGCCTGCGCACACTTTGCCGATTCGGTCATCTTATTATTTATTTGCGACAACTGATTTTTCCACTTAACTTAATAAGTTATAAATATCACTTGCTGGATAATTGGCTGCGTTGTCCGGGATAATGTGACGGCTCACTTTGCAGTTATCGATAATGGGAAAGTGAGTCGTCACACTAATAAAATGTTAGATTTCCATCGAGGTAAGATGAAAAATGTCTGATTCAGAAGTTCAAAAGACAAACGGATATGATCTTCATATTGCATA
>JBNKEN010000242.1:0-3981 GCA_050288805.1 Pseudoalteromonas sp. | reverse complement strand
GGTTCGAGGTATAGAGATACACCTTGCTGGCACCGCCGGTGGCCAGGGCGATAAAGCGCGCCTCGATAATTTCAACCCGTTCGGTAGCACGGTCGTATACGTATATGCCGTGGCAATGCTTGCCGTCGCGGCCGAGCTTTTTATCGGTGACCAGGTCGATGGCGTTGTATTGCTCTAGCAAGGTAATGTTGGGATGCTCCTGCACCCGCTCTATCAGGGTGGTTTGCACCGCCCGACCGGTGGCGTCCGCCGCATGTAAGATTCGGCGATGGCTGTGTCCGCCCTCGCGGGTCAGGTGATAGCGCTCCTTGCCCTTGCTGTCGGTTTCCATGTCGAACGGTACCCCTTGCTCTATCAGCCAGCGCATGCAGGCCTTGGCGTTGGTTGCCGTGTATTCCACCGCGTCGCGATCGCATAAACCGCCGCCGGCCTTCAAGGTGTCGTCAACGTGCGATTCGATGCTGTCGTTTTGCTTGTCGAACACCGCCGCGATGCCGCCCTGGGCATAGAGCGTCGAACCTTCCTTCAGGGCGCCCTTGCTCATCACGGTGACCTTGCAGTGGGGCGCGAGGGAAAGGGCCAGAGAAAGGCCGGCTGCGCCACTGCCGATAATGGCGACATCGGTTGTATGCGTTATATTTTGGTTCATGTCGATGCTACTTTGCGGTTACAATATCGGCCAGGAACCTTACTGATATCCCGGTGTTATTTATCATGTGAGGCACGTGATTCAACTATTGGAAAGTTTATTCGCGACACCCGAACCCGGTTATTTTAAAAAAAAATGACTCTAAACAGAACTTTTTATTTAGGGTCCGGTCTGACATGGTGTCGTGGTAGGTAAATCTGCGAGCAATAAACAAAACAACAAGAGGAGTACCGGCTCGAATGAGCGAGCAGGATTTGGATTTAGCGCTAGTAAGAAAAGTCCAGCAAGGAGATAAAAACGCCTTTAACCTATTGGTCAGAAAGTATCAGAACAAGGTAGCCGGTTTGATTTCCCGCTATGTGTCGAATCACGGCGACGTGGCCGATGTGGCGCAGGAAGCCTTTATCAAGGCCTATCGTGCCTTACCTAACTTTCGTGGCGAAAGCGCATTTTATACCTGGTTGTATCGCATCGCGGTCAACTGCGCGAAAAATTATCTTGTTGCACAGGGGCGTAAGCCCCCCGCAAATGACGTAGATGCGGAAGAGGCTGAATTTTACGAGGGGGGAGAAATGCTCCGCTCGAATGCGACGCCAGAACATTTGTTGTTGAGTGATGAAATTCGCGCCGTGATCTTCGACACCATTGAAAAGCTGCCGGAAGATCTGAAAACGGCCATTACCTTACGAGAGCTTGAAGGTATGAGCTATGAGGAAATCGCCCTGGTCATGGACTGCCCGGTCGGTACCGTCAGATCGCGGATATTCCGCGCTCGTGAGGCAATAGATAACAAATTAAACCCATTGATAGGTGATTCATGACCAAAGTTCATGTAACTGAGCAAGACAAGGCGTTGATTTCGGCGTTGCTTGACGGCGAAAATCCGGTCTCAGAAGAAACAATAACGAAACTGGACGAGACAACCTTGGGCCGTTACAGCCTGATCGGCGATATTATGCGCGGTGAAACGGCGCCGGTATTGCAACTGGACATTGCCGACAAGGTGGCCGCACAACTTGAATCCGAACCTGTGCATGCCGAGTTTGGCGCTAATCCCCAACTGAGCGACAAAGAGCCTGCCGAGAAGGGCAAGGTGATCAGCCTCAACTGGCTGCGCCCGGTCGCCCAATTGGCGATTGCCGCGAGCGTCGCCGTGGTGGCCGTGGTGGGTGTGCAAACCCTGCCGCAGGGGACGGACGCGCCTTCGCAACCGCTGGAGTCGGAAATTCCGATGCTTCAGAGCACACCGTTTGCCGGTGTGGCTTCACCTGTCAGCTATTCAAGCGAACCTGCGCTGGAAAATGCCGGTCGCGGATTGCGCGAACTGCAGCAGCAGCGCATCGGCGCCCTGGTGCTGGAACACCACAGACAAACCCGTATGGCGAGTACCCTGACGGAAGAGACCGACGCCAAGTCGGCGGATCAAGAGGAACAGAAATAACTCGATGAAATCCCTTGTCCTGTTATTGGCGCTGCTGCTTCCGTTGGCAGCGCAGGCACAAGACGAAATCAGTGCCAAGCAGTGGTTGGCCGGCATGGCCAACGCGGTACATCAACGTAACTTTGACGCCTCCTTCGTGGTCGTCAAGGGCAATTCCATGGAACCCTATCGCTGGTTGCACGGCCGAGACGGCGCGGTGGAGCTTGAGCACCTGAGCTTGCTTAACGGCGCCGGTCTTGAAGTGGTGCGGGTTGACGATCAGGTCACCTATTACGAACCGCAAACCAAACCCTACAGTCTGCGCAGCCTGAGTATCGCGGGCCCGATCCCGGAAATTCTGTTCAGCGACGTTGAGCAGCTTGAGAAACAGTATAATTTCGTGCTCGGCGGCAAGGGGCGTATTGCGGGACGTGCGGCACAACTGGTGCGCATCGAATCCCTCGACGAGTACAAGTACAACTACTGGATCTGGCTTGATATTGAATCCTCTTTGCTACTGAAATCGGCCTATGTCGATCATCAGGGCGAAATACAGGAGCAACTGCAGCTGACCCATATCAGCGTCACCGAATCACCGCTGCCGCAGCTGCTGGAAATGCGTAAGCGCGATTTTCCGAAACCGCTGGAAATCGCCGCCGAGAAAAAACCGGAACGGGCGGACGGAGACTGGCAGATAGGCTGGTTGCCGAAGGGGTTCGAGCTGTTGAAATCCGATCGCCACAAGCTGGATCTCAACAATGAGCTGGCCGATTACTACCTGTTTTCCGACGGTTTCGTCGAGCTTTCCGTGTTCGTTCAGCGTCCGTTGCCGGGTAAACGCCGCAGCGGTGCGCTATCTTCCGGCGCAACCACAGTGTATATCCACAACGGCGGCAGCTTCGATGTGTCCGTTGTCGGCAACATCCCGCCGCTGACCGCCAAGGCCATCGCCGAGTCGGTGCACCGTCCGCTGCCATGATAGAACAAACCCTGACCGTGGTGTCCACCGAGGGCACCCTGGCTTATCTCAAGGCCGAAGCCAAACCCGCCTGTGAAGGCTGCAACGGACGTTGCGGCTCGCAGGTGTTCGCCCGCCTGTTCGGCACCGATAAAAAAACCTTCCCGTATCGCTTTGACGAGCCGTTGCAAGTCGGGCAGAAGGTGACCCTGGCGCTCGATGACAGCCGTGTCGTTGCAAGCTCTATGCAGGTGTATCTGATGCCGCTGCTGACAGCCATGTTGGTGTCTATTTTATTGTCTACGCTATGGCAGGCACCGGAAGGTTGGCAAATCGCCGGGGCGGTCATGGGCGGCTGGCTGGGTTTTGAACTGGCAAGACGCCGTCTTAAGCGGGTGGAGCATGAGGTGAAAGTGATAAAAATTTACCCAATTAGCCTGCCTTTGGTGCAAATAGATGGTGATTGAGGGCAATTAATTGTAAAATTGCCGCTTTATATTCTCAGTTCAATTTTTAGAAGTTTAGAATCCAGTATATGAAGCATATCCGTAACTTTTCGATTATCGCCCACATCGACCATGGTAAGTCGACTTTATCGGATCGTTTGATCCAGGTTTGCGGCGGTTTGACCGACCGAGAAATGCAGCAGCAAGTACTGGATTCCATGGAACTGGAACGCGAGCGCGGCATTACCATCAAGGCGCAGAGCGTAACCCTGAACTACACCGCCAAAGACGGCGAAACCTACATGTTGAACTTTATCGACACCCCGGGACACGTGGATTTTTCCTACGAAGTTTCGCGCTCACTGGCGGCCTGTCCGACCGCGAGATGGAAGCCCAGGTTCTGGATTCCATGGACTTGGAGCGCGAGCGCGGTATCACTATTAAAGCCCACAGTGTGACTTTGAACTACAAGGCGCGCGACGGCAAAACCTATCAGCTCAACTTTATT
>JBNKEN010000241.1:0-2189 GCA_050288805.1 Pseudoalteromonas sp. | reverse complement strand
GGTTTGTTCCGTTTGCTTGAGCATCGCCAGCTGTTCGTTCTGACGCGCCTTAAACTCGGCCTCACGCTGCTTGTTTTCGGCGCTTTGCGCCAGCTTGCCCTGTTCCAGCTTGGTTAACAGCGCACCCAGGTTCATGGCGTCATCGGCCATCGCCGCCGAGCTCATCGCAAAGGTGGCAGCAAGCAGTGCCGACTTAGTCAAGGTATTGAAAAATTTCATCGATTGGGTACCTCTTATTCCGCTGCATGGACAGGCAGCGTGAGCATGTCCGGGGCAAGTTGTTTACGGGCAATACGCAGACCCTTGTTGATCTGGCTGATGGCCGAATCCGGCAGCGTAACAAAGGTTTTGCTGTCCCTATCCCAGCTTCCGGCAACCTTGCCGTCACGGGTCAGGTAAATAAGTTCAAGGCGACCGATACGCAGAAAATCCACCTCGCGCTCTTGTCCGTCTATGGTCAGCAGGCTGGTGTAGGCTTCGATGGTGCGGCCGTAATCGACCTCAACCTGATAGGCTTCGAGTACGCGGCGGAATTTTTCGCTGGTAGCGATGTCGGCGCGCTCCATCATGGCCTTGAGGCCTGCGATACGATCGCTGCGTTCTTTTTCAAGAAACGGCACGTCCAACTGAACGAATTGTTCAAGGCCCGCGATCATGCGCAGCATCAAAGGCGTGATCTGACGCTCGATAACCGACACCTGATCCATGGATTCGTTCAGGTTTTGCATTTCGTTAAGCTGGTTTTCAATCTGCTTGGATAACTGGGCGTTGTAGATATTCAGCCCGTCGATTTCTTTATTAAGGGATTTAAATTTCTGTAAGCGCGATTGCATGGAATCCGCAATCGAATCGATTTTCTTTTGGGAAGTGGCGGCCAGTTTGTTTATCTCGCTGCCCTTGTCTATTACCTTGTCCAGATCGCCTGCTTGCACGGCACACGTCGCCGCAACCAGACCTGCCAGTAACAATGGTTTAACGCCTTTCATCGCATACACCTTTTAATGTTTTGCTTGAGCTTTATGAAATGATGGCGGCAGTGTAAGGCGAAAAAATGACATCCGTGTTGCGCAATTAATACACCTTTGTTACAGCTGTAACACAAATTTATTAATTGGCATAAGCAGCTCCCAAGAGCTAAAGAAGCGGCGTACGGACGTCCGGCGAAAAGAAAAAGAGCGTCAACCAGGCGCGGCGTTGAAGTTGGCGGGTTTACTTGTAAACCGAATCGAACAGTTGGCCGTAGCGCTCCTTATCGCTGAACCAAGGTGTCCAATATTCTTTGTATTCCGGGTTGTGTACCTTATTTTTCAGCACGGCGTCAATTTTATCTATGACTTTCGCGCCAAAAGGCGTCTTGCTGCATGCGGCATACACGAGCTGAAATTCAGGCTGTTCGCTGAGCGGGATAAACATAAAATCGTCGCGGCCAAAGGGCAAGTGTTGTTGCTTCAGCAGATAATTAATCTCATTGTCGTACGCAAGAATATAATCGACGCGTCCGCGAGCCAACATGCCTAACAGACCCATGTTAATGTCTTCGCCGCTACGATGAAGCAATCGACTTTCGTGCTGGTTCCCCGCCAACATTTCGTCCACCTTCATGCCATAATGTCGGCCACTGGACATGCCGCCGATAAATTGTCTGGTTCGCAGCACATCAGAAAGCGCAATTTTATCGCCGGGCGGAAACAAGTGGCGTTTTTTACGTAAGATGACGATACCGCTGGAGAGCACCACGCCGATCGGAATACGCGAAAAATACATGGAATCCCGACGTTCGGGTGTTTGCAACATCGCCGTATTACAAACATTGTGTTCAGTTGCGAACATCACCTGCATACGTTCTACGTTAACCAGCACACGCTTATGGTCATATTCGGCCATATTGCTTTGCAGTAACGTCTGCACCAAATCGGCAGGGCCTTTTTCCTTGTAAGCGCCGTTTTGAATATAAAAAGGGGGAAAATCGGTTACCGCCCAATAAATTGAGGGATTGCCGTATAAATTGAAGCAAACGGCAAAAAGACAAACCAGAAATAAATTTATGATTCGGCCGTTATCGTTAGACGCCAAAGGAAGCTTACTCAAAAAATAGGATGAATCTATACAATATTGGATAACTTAACATTTCACAAAATAAAATTAATGGAGTAACACGGTTCGGCCAACTACCCATTTGGTAACAACTG
>JBNKEN010000240.1:0-3526 GCA_050288805.1 Pseudoalteromonas sp. | reverse complement strand
GCTGGCTCCCAATGCGCGGCGTACGCCGACGCTCGGCGCGCTGCGTAAGAACTTGGCGAGCAACAGGCCGATGGAATTGACCAGGCAAACGATCAGAAACATAAAGCTCACCGCAACCAGTACGTAGGAGTCATCGCCGACCACCCGGTTGTATTCGAGCCATTGCTGCACATCGCGTAAACGTGCGGCGGCGTCGTCGCGCTCGAAGCGGCCCAGTTTTTTCTGATCCGAGACATAGCCGGTAAGAAACTGTTGAAACGTTTCTTTATCCTCAGCAGTTGGCAGTTCCACCCAATATTGTTGCCACAACACTTCCGACTCGCGTTTTTCGGCGTAGTTGGTAATTCGTTCGTTTTTCCAGCCGGTGTTGTTGCCGCCGGACTGGATCTCGTAAACCGAGGACAACACCCAGGGAATAAACACCTGCTCTGTGTCCTGGAAGGCGCCGTTGTTAACGTCGTAAAACTTGGGCTGCGGCAGCCAGTTTTCGATGATGCCGACGATGAGGTATTGCTTGTCGTCGAGCAATATTTCTTTGCCCGTGTTGTCGCCGCCGCCGAACAGCCGCTGGTTGATGTTTTCGCTTACCACCACCTGACGCGTCGGGTTTTCATCCACCTGCTTGCTCCAGGCGCTGCCGTAGAGAAACTTGATATTGAACATGGCGAAAAAGTGCCGGGTGGTGACCCTGGCCGGTTGCAGGAAAGGCGCAAACTGGGGGTCGAGCGAACGCACCGAAAAGCCGCTTTTGAACATCGGCGTGTGTTTAAGCTCGGGCTGTGCCCGCATCAGGTTTCTGGCATCCTGATAGGTCAGCTGGTAGGGCAGATTATCCGGCGAATTGGCCGTTGCCTCTTTGCCCATGGATTGCAGCTGCACCGCATAGAGTTGTCCGGACTTTTGCTCGATTGGATTGCTGCCCGTCATATGAAACAGGGTCAGCGCCGTCATCGAAATGCCGATGCCGCACGCGATGGCCAGCACCATCAGCGTCGTGGTGCCCGGCGTTTTTTTCAAGCTTTTTGCTGCAAGGTGTAGGTAATAACTAAACATCAAGGTCTCCTTGAAACGCACCGGCTTAGACCAGCGCTTCTTGTTGCGCGCCTGCCAGGCTGCCGCCCTGGTACATTTTAAAATCGCACAGCTTGCCGTCGACTATCTGGATATTGCGCTGGGCGCGACGCGCCAGCTCGGCATCATGGGTGACCATGACGATAGTGGTGCCTTGCCTGTTGATGTTTTCCAACAGCTCCATCACCTGTTTAGCCATCAGGCTGTCGAGGTTACCGGTCGGCTCATCCGCCAGCAGAAACTTGGGATCACCGGCCAACGCCCGGGCAATCGCCACCCTTTGCTGCTGACCGCCGGAGAGCTGGGACGGCAAATGCTTCATCCGCGAGGCCAGTCCCACCATGTCGAGCGCATGTTCGATCTTTTGTTTGCGCGCCTTGGCGCTGAAACCGCGATAGCGCAGCGGTACGTCGACATTTTCATACAGGTTGAGATCCGGGATCAGGTTGAACCCCTGGAAGATAAAGCCGATTTTTTCGTTTCGCAGGCGCGACAATTCGCGATCGCTGAGGCCCACTATGCTGGTGCCGTCGAGTTGGTAATCGCCGGAGGAAATCGACTCCAGTAAGCCGGCGATATTCAAAAACGTGGTTTTACCCGAACCGGACGGGCCGGTAACGGCGACAAACTCTCCCTCTTTAACCTCGAGGTCGAAATCTCTTAAGGCATGGGTTTGCACCATTTCCGTTTGATACACCTTGTTGATGGCTGACATTTTTAGCATGACTTGCTCCTTCGCTTTTCGCGGAATGAATTTAGTTAAGTACGACACGATTATTTTTATCGAACACCGTCAGGTCTGAGACGACCAGGACGTCGCCTTCCTTTACCCCGTTTAACAGTTCGATATGGCTCATGCTGGTGGCGCCGCTTTCAAGCGCAATGCGCTCGGCTATGCCGTCTTTGACCCGGTAACCGATGCGGCCGCCGCCGTTTTGATAAAACTGACCGCGCCGCACCATCAGCACGTTTTGCTTTTGTTCCAATATGATACGACCGCTGACCCGTTGATTTTGGCGTAAACCCGCTTCCGTATCGGCCGACATGCGAACCCGCGCCGTGACCTGGTTATCGATAACCTCGGGTGAAATGGAGGCGAGCTGGCCCGACAGCTGTTTGCCGCCGATGTTGACCTCGACCTTCATGCCGAGCCCCAGTTCGTCGGCATAGGACTCGGGGACCTGCAGCTCGGCCTCATAGGCAGAGAGATCCACTATCGTCATTAAAGACTGGTTACCGGCAACCTTGGCCTTTTGTTCGACCAGCCAGTTGCCGACCACGCCCTCGACCGGAGAGCCGATGCTGAGCTCATCGACCTTGCGTTGCAGCTCGGCCAGCATCTGTTGCTGCGCCTTGAGTTCAAGCTGTTTATTTTCCACCTCAAAGGCCAGGGTGTCCTTGGCCAGTGTGGCCTGCTGCTCGGCATGATGGCTGTACAGCTTGGCCTTGGCCAGTTCATCCTGGGCCTTTTCATGATCGATATGGCTGATCAGCTGGCGTTCGATTGAGCTGTCGGCCCTGCGCGCTTCGCGCTCTGCCGCTTCCAGGTCAACCCTGGCCAGTTCCAGTTTTTGTTGCAGCTCCAATTGCTTGCGTCTGGCATTCAACTTTTCGCGGTTGAAGTTCGATTCCAGCTGTTGCACCAGGGTGGTTTGTTGGTTCAGTTGCGCCATCAGCTGCGGGCTGTCGATTTTCGCCACCACCTGACCGGCCTTCACCATGTCTCCGGGGCTAACCAGCATGGTGACCAGGCCTTGTTCCGGGCTGTAGAGCACCGGGGCATTGGCCGCGACAATTTTGCCCGAGGCCACTATGTCCCTCAGCAGATCGCCACGCTCGACCTTGGCCAGCTTTAACCGATCCCGCGCAACGCTGACGTCATGACTCAGCCAGGACGCCGTGACCTGCCAGGCCAGTGCCAACAGCCCCAATACGATGCCGCTTAAGATAAACAGTTTGACCTTGTGCCTGCTGTTTGAACCGCTCACTAGGGTATCTTGTTGGCTGGTGTCTCTAATCATCGCAATTCTCTGTTAATTACATCTGCCATTGAACAGGCAGCGACCGTGCCAAGAAATTAACTGATTGTATTTTATATGTTTGTTTGTTTTTTTTGCGGAGTGTAAAAGTGTCCGCGGACACTTTTATCCTTGTTGCAGCGTACACTTTCGGACAGCGGACACAGGATAAATAACGCGGTGTTTTCGGGGGGCGGGTTAAGAGCCCGAGCGAAGGAGTGACAGCGGTGTAAATATCGTTCATCGGCGAGTAACGCGCCCGGTTTCAGCGCCGTGATTTTTTGATCGGAGCACACTTTACCCGATTGGCCATCTCATTATTCCTTTGCGAAAATCGATTTTTCCATTTAACTTAATAAGTTATCAATATCGCTCACTGGATAATCGGCCGAGTTGTCCGGGATAATGTGCCGGCTCACTTTGCGGTTATCGATAAC
>JBNKEN010000239.1:0-12489 GCA_050288805.1 Pseudoalteromonas sp. | reverse complement strand
CCCTGCGCCGTTTTATGCTTTGCACCGCCGATGCCCACGGCCTTTACCGCCAGTTCGGGTTCGGCCCGGTATCGGCGCCAAAAAGCATGATGGCCATTCACAGGCCGGGCATGTATAAATCCGATATTCAAAACAGCGCTTAAACAATCTCGGGTTTACGGTATTTTTGTGCGACACGGCGAGCGGCTAGCAACAGGCACAGAGGCAAAAACAGGGCGGGAAGCCATTGGTGCCAGTATGAATCAAACGGCATTCCGGAAAATGGGTTGCTGATAACCAGGCTTTGCTGCTGCACGGATACCGCGTATCTGTATGCATAGGCCTGGCTTGCTAAATAGCAAACCAGTGCTCCGGACAACCAGTGTCGGGTGAAATATTTACCTATGATCCAGCCCGCAGCGAGCGCCACTATTGTATATGACACTATCCACCGGGCGAGGCCGATAAAAAACAGCGCCAGCGCATTTTGGCCGAAATCTTCAAACCAGGCGAAATACGCTTTGGGTATGGCTACTGCTGCGGCATACCCCATCAGCCATTCGCCTATAAAGGCGAGCAAGACCCCGAGTCCCAGCAGCGCGGGCAGTGACCCCATTCTCATTGCGCTGCTTCCTGCTGTTTTATCCAGGCCAGATAACCCGAAATCAGCCTTACCAGGCGTTCATGGGATTTTGCGTCCTTCAACCTGCCCGCCGTGTCGAAAGCGGTGTTGGCCTGAGCAAGCAAAAAATCCGGCGCACTATAAACCTGGGCCAGGGTGGATGAGAGCACGGTGCGCAGGTGGGCCTGAGCGCGAGCACCGCCGACCAGGCTCGGTGATGCGCTGACAATAGCGCAGGGAATGTTTGCCAGAACCGACTTAAATCCCGGTCGCGAGGCCCAGTCCAGGGCGTTTTTCAATACCCCGGGAATGCTGTAGTTGTATTCCGGCGTGGCGATGAAAAGGCCGTCCGCGTTCGCTATCTGGGCCAGGAGATTTTCAACCGCCGGCGGTTTCGTTTCGCTGTCGAGATCTCCGTTATAGAGGGGAAGGGCCGAAATATCACAGTGCACAAGCCGTGCGCCTTCGGCCGCAATGATCTCTTCGGCCACCCCTAACAGTCGGGTATTGAAGGAATCTTTTCTGAGACTGCCGCTTATTCCGAGTAGTTGCATCCGGCTTTCCTGTTAAGTTCTGGTGCTGAATTACCAGTATAGAGGCTGAAACCGGATTTGATCTCTTTGCTTGTACCCGTCAGTAATCGAATTTATGGCGGGCGAACAGCGTATGCACCTTAAGCCAGACCGGGCCGGGTCTGCCGTTGCCTATCTGGCAGTTTGCGACCCGCACGACGGGGGCAATTTCCTTGGTGGCGGAGGTCACCCAGACCTCGTCGGCTTCCAGCAGTTCTTCCTTGGTGATGATCCTTTCTTCCACCCTGAGGTCGCTGTGTTCGCGCAAGATGGTGAGGATCAGCCAGCGGGTGATACCGGGCAGTTTCTGGTTATCGAGCGCCGGCGTGGCGATGACGCCGCCGCTGACGATGAAGACATTGCTTGAACTGGCTTCGGTAATTTCACCAAAGCGGTTATAGAGTATGGTTTCCTTGTTGCCTTCGGCTACTCCTTGCTGAAAATGCATCAGGTTGCCAAGCAGGGCCGTGGATTTGATATTGCAACGTTGCCAGCGTTTATCCTCTTCGAGCGACACCGTATAGCAGCTTACGGTATCCGGGTCGTTTCCCGGCGGTGGCGGAATTTCAAAGCTGAAGGCGAATACCGTGGGCGTCAGGCCCGTGGGGTAGGCATGACTGCGGCGCGTATCGGCGCCTCGACTGACATGCAGGTAGATACCCAGATTCTCCCCCTGGTTGCGGTGGCAGAGGTTTTCGCAGATATCACGCCAGGCTGTTTCGTCGTAACCGAGCGGGATCTCGATGGCGGCCAGGCCGTTTTTCATCCGCTCGATATGGGCCTTAAAGCCGAGCATTTTACCGTCGTAGCTCGGGATCACCTCATAGATACCGTCGCCGAACAGAAAGCCTCTGTCCATCGGGGATATTTTTGCGTCTTCGGCGTTCATATATTCGCCGTTCAGGTAAACCACGCTCATGGTTTTTTCCTCTTGGTAAAATTCAAGGCGCCGGTTAACCCGTTGCACCTCTTAAATCCTCAGCCTGTAAAGGGGGTTTCCATTTTTTATTGCGCTTAACGGCCGTGGCATAACGCCCTGATTTCGCGGATGGCGCTGATCCCTTCCGGGTTATCGCCATGGACGCACAGGGTGTCCGGGTTTAGCTGTAATACCTGGCCCGAATGCGTGGTGACGCTGCCTTCGTTGACCAGTTGTGCTACCTGGGAAAGCATATCGGCTCGGCTTAATACGGCACCGGGCTGCTGTCTCGACAGCAGGTGGCCGCGGTCGTCGTAGCGGCGATCGGCGAAGGCTTCAAGCAGCAATTCGAGGCCCTGCTGCTGTGCCTGTTCGCGATGACGCTCGGCATCCCTGGTTGCCAGCAGCATCAATTTAAGCTCGCTCGGGTAGGCGGCGACGGCACGCATTACGGTGTCGAGAATGGTCTCGTCCGCCATCATGTCGTTGTACAGGGCGCCGTGCGGTTTTACGTATGCCAGGGTCAGCCCCTGCACCCGCGCCATCCCTTCCAGCGCGCCAATCTGGTAATGCAGTTTATTGGCGAGTTCCTCTGGGCTTAATCGCATGGAACGACGGCCGAAACCTTGTAAATCCGGGTAACTCGGGTGAGCGCCTATGGTCACGCCGTGCTGTTTTGCAAGCGCCAGCGTGCGCTGCATGACGGTGGGGTCACCGGCATGAAAACCGCAGGCGATGTTGGCAAGATCGATATGCGGCATGGCCTCGCTGTCGAGTCCCATGCTGTAGCTGCCGAAGCTCTCGCCGAGGTCACAATTCAATTTCATTTGCGTTCCTGTCACAACTAAAAGGGTTTGCGGAACCCAAGGGCGGTTCCTCGATTAAGTGTGTTTAACGGCTGCCCTTTTTGTTTTCGTCGTTGACGCCGAGTACCGTCACCGGCAAATGGCCTTCTGCGCGGCGCTGGCCGAGCAGAATTCGGGTCAGCGCGCTAAAGGCAGGACCGCTGACTTCATCGGGGCCGTCGACATCCACATTATAGGCGTAGCTCGCCAGTACCGCATCGGCGTAGGGGCCGAAACGCGCGATATCGTAAGGGGCGCGAAGGCTGAGAAAAATGACTTTTTTGTTTAGCGAACGGGCGCTTTCAAGCAGGCCTTGCAGCGCGTCCGGCTGGGCGCTTGCCGAGAGTGCATGGCGCCGGATTTCTTGCAGATCGTCCATGCCACCGATTTCCACCGCGCTTTGGGCCGGGGTGGCGTTGCCGGCAATCACCAGATCGGCGTCGGCAATGGCCCGGCCTGCTGCACCGCTCTCGAAGCCCTGCAGGCTGATGCAATGAATAGTCAAATCAAGGGCGCTGAATTTTTTCAGGGCTTGCTCCATGGCAACGCATTTGCGCGTGTCGGGCATTATCACGGCGATTTGCTGCCCTCGACTGAGAGAAAGCGGCAGGGTGCCCCGCAGGTTTTTTACCTCGGTGATCGAGGACTCTGCAAGCGCGGCTTCCACCTTGCGGTGCGCCGGGGCGCCCAGAACCTGCGTTGCTTTTTTGGTTTGCGCGGCAACCGGTTCGTCGCTCATGGCACCCGCCAGATAGCGGTTTTTCAGCGCGGCGATACGCTTGGCCGAGGCGTCGATTTCATCGCGGTCGAGACGCTTGTCTTTCACCGCCTCGGTCACGTCGGCGATCAGTTCGCCAAGCTTGGAAATATCCTCTTTGCCGCGAATCGCGAGCGGCATCAATGCGATATCAACGCCCGCGCTAAAGGTACCGATGACCGCCTCGACGGGGTCGAAAAAGTGGCTGATCCCGGCCATATCCAGGGCATCCGTAATGGTGACGCCGGTATAGCCGAGCTCGCCGCGTAGCAGATCCGTCATGATTTTTCGTGACATGGTTGCCGGTTTGATGATGCGGCTGCCGTCCTTACCGGCGAGGGTCGAATCGTCGAGGGCCGGATATTGGATATGGGCGGTCATGATCATGCCGGGTTGCTGGTCGCGAATGATTTCACGAAACGGCAGCAGATCCTGATGCCAGACGGTTTCCTTGTCGTGATGCACGACGGGCAATCCCGTATGGCTGTCGACGTCGGTGTCGCCGTGGCCGGGAAAATGCTTCAACGCGGCAATCACGCCCCCTTCCTGAAAGGCCTTAACCTGCGCCGCCCCGAGCATTGCCACCATCGCCGGGTCTTCGCCGAAGGAACGGACATTGATCACCGGGTTTGCCGGGTTCATGTTGACGTCTATGGTGGGCGCATAATTGACGTTGATCCCCAGCACCTTAAGCTCGTCGGCGATCACCGATGCGCTCATGGCGGCGTAGCGCGTTCCGTGCAGCGGGTAGGTGGCCCCGATGCTCATATTGCCGGTAAAGGAGGTTGCGCTGTCGCGCGGCAGCCTGGCAACCCGGCCCCCTTCCTGATCGATGGAGATAAAAAGCGGCGTCGGATGTTCGGCGCCGGCCGCCGCTTTTTGCAGCTCCCGGGTCAACCGGACAATTTGCGCGGAGTTATCGAGGTTTTCCGTAAACAGGATCACGCCGCCTATCTGGTAGCGGGCAATTGCGTCGGCGAGCTCTCCAGGCAGGGCGCGCAGCGGCGTACGGCAAGGTGTGTTCAGGCTCTCATTTTCGCAGTAATAACGAAGGTCGAGCATCAGCTTTTGTCCGATCTGGTGAGAGAGTGAAGAAGCCGGAGACGCTGCCTGAGCCATAGGGAAAAACCATCCTGAAAACAATACCGATATCAAAAGTCTATGTAACACAACAAACCTGTTACGCCAACGTCGGCGAGAAATTACTTTGTGCCCATGCTAACCCAGTCGCCGAGATAAAATACAGCTGTTGCGACAAGTTATGCCCGCGAAATATTCGTCCGCCCTGCTAAAATGAAGAAAATGCTTGTTGTCGGATAGGGTATGCTCGCCGGTTTGGCTTTGGTTGCGCTGCTGTCGCAGCCGGTAGTACGCAGTGATGAATTGTATCGGGACCTCGTCAGGGCTGAAAAAAACGCCGATCATCGCCCGGACCTGGTGCTTGAACAATTCCGCATGCAGAACGCAGAATTTGCAGATGCCCCCCTGCCAATCCGCTTGCGCTGGTACAACGCCGCCATACAGGCTGCGATCTTCAGCGGCCATTCGGGTTACGCCGAGGAGCTGTTCGGTGTGCTGTGGCCGGTGGTGTTGCAAAGCGAGCAGGTGCCGGCAAAGACTTACAATCTCGCCGGGATCTGGCTGCGCAGATCAGGTTACACCGAAGAAGCGGTGCGGGCTTACCTGTGCGCCGCTGCGCGGGAAGAAAGCGAGATAGATCGCATCAAATACTTTATCAATATCGGTATTGCCTATCGCCAGCTCGGTGCGCTGGAAAAGGCGCAGGGTTATTATTCACGGGCCGTCGAGTTATTGAAACAGCGACCCGACAGTCGCCTTGAAGCCGCTTTAGCGAATAACCTCGGAATTCTGATGTTGGCCCAGGGAGACTATCGTCAGGCGCTGACGCATTTCGCCCGGGCCCGGTTTCTCAAGGAAGGGCAACCGTTGCTGAGCAGCAGCTTTACCGCCAGCCTCAATCTTTTGCACACCTTGTTGCTGTTAAAAGACTTCGATCGTTTCGTGCCTATTTTCACATCTGCTACAGAACTTTTGGGCTATTCCGTCAATGCCTCTCAGCATGCCTACTATCATTGGATTGGGCACAGCTACCGGGTGCAAACCGGGCAGAAAAGTCCCCTGGATAGCCAACGTCTGATGCAACTTTATCTGGCGGTTAGTGACGCCAGCGTTGCCGAACTGATCGCCCAGCGGGCGGAGCAGATAGGCTTTGCCTTGCCCGTCCATCCGTTGCTGGCCCATGAACAGGCCCGCTACAGCGGCATATTATTGAACTATATTAATAGCTGTCCGGGTACCTTGGACGACATACAAACAGAGCGACCCAGATAAGGAGCAAGGCAATGGCGGAAAACGGAAAGATAAATTACGTAGAGTTTGCGGTGCGGGATCTGGGTGCCAGCAAAGCGTTTTTCAAACGGGTGTTCGGATGGCAGTTTACCGACTATGGTCCCGACTATACGGCCTTTTCAAATGCCGGTCTGGATGGCGGATTTTACCGCGCCGATCTGGCGGCCAGTCGTGAGAGTGGCAGTGCCTTGGTGGTGCTCTACAGCGACGCGCTGGAGCAAAGTCGGGAGGAGGTGATTGCCGCGGGCGGTGTGATCTGCCAGGATATTTTTTCCTTTCCCGGCGGACGGCGGTTTCATTTTCTGGAGCCGAGCGGCAATGAACTGGCCGTGTGGTCGGATCATTAGAGCGTAAAAAGTTTCCGCCAAATTAGACACTTGGCCAAGATTATCTATGCTGTTAGTTATGTAGCGTGCGGGTTATGCCTATGCAAATTGCAAAAAAACATGATCAGACCATAGATAACTTCATCATAGTGGCGAATATAGTCGCGAATCTCGGGGTGATTATTGCCGAGGCGAAAAAGTTGTCGCTGACGGCGAAAAACGCCCGGGTCGTGGCGCTTCGGGCCGGCGATGCCGCCCTCGGTTTCAAACCCATCACCAATTTCATCGACGAATTTTCTACCGAAACGATCCGTTGTTCCATGCAAATAGAGGCGCAGTCCCGCTCCTTGTTTCGCATGGCGTTAGCCGTGATGCGCAGCCAGGATTACCTGGTTCGGCTTGCCGAAGCGCGGCGCCTGGATGGGGGGAATAAACTGAAAGAAAGGCTGCTCGGCTCAAGACTGGAATTTACCGAACGAGATACCGAGTTGGCCAACGCCCTTTATCTGTTACAGGGATATTTTGAAGATATTCAGAAACAGATGCGCAGTGCCGAATATATCGCGGTGACGTCGCGAGTTGAGGCGTCCAAAGCCCAGGAATATTGCCATAGCCTGGAGTCCGTGTCCGATTACATCAGCAGGGCCGCGCTGAAAATTAAGCAGGCGACCGCTTTTAACCTTAACGAAATTAATAAAATACAAAGGAACGTCAGTTGAAATCCACGGCGATATTTGAAGGTCCGAATCATCAATGGATCGTATTCGGACGCGATGATTCTAAACCCGAGCGTATAATCGATACCAACCAGTATCTGGTGAAAACCGCCAATGAAGCGGTGTTGCTGGATCCCGGCGGCATCGAACTGTTTTCCCCTATGCTGGCAGCGGTGCTGCAACATATCAGTCTGGACCAGCTGACCACCCTGTTTGCCTCCCATCAGGATCCCGACATTATTTCTTCTCTCGGTTTATGGGACAAAACCATTCCCGATGCGCGGCTTTACGCTCCGTGGCTTTGGGAAGGATTTATCCGGCATTTCGGGATGGAAAACATCGAGTATGTGCCGATTAAGGATGAAGGGGGCACCCTGACGCTTGGGCCCGTTTCGCTGCGTTTTATTCCGGCCCATTACCTGCACTCGTCCGGTAACTTTCACCTTTACGACCCGGTGGCGAAAATTCTTATGAGCGGCGATGTCGGGGCGGCGCTGGAAAAGGGGGTAGTGCCTATGTTTGTTGAAGATTTCGCCAGCCATGTAAAATACATGGAGCTTTTCCATAAACGCTGGATGCCGTCTAATCGAGCCAAGAACAACTGGATAGCCCGTGTACGCGAGCTGGAGATCGATATGCTGGCGCCGCAACACGGACGCATCTTCACCGGTGATGCGGTGGGCGAGTTTCTTGACTGGTTCCAGAAGCTCGATGTGGGGATTGCCGGTTGATCCCCACGCGCCAACTCCGGGTTAGTAGGTTTCTTTCGTTTGCGGCGTGTAATCGACGCCGAGTTCGGTATCTTTGATCTCAGCCAGGGTTTGCAGTGCTTTAAGCGTTGCCACCATATCTTGCTTGGGCGGCACGCTTAACTTGAAGGTGCGGGCAGCCAGTTTCTCCGGGCGGTATTGTTGCAAGACGTCGCCGGGCTGTGCGCCCTCATGTAACACCACCACAATGACACCGGTCACCCGGCCGGTTTGCTTGATTGCATGATTGTATATTTGTGCGCCCGCTATCAGCGGAGGCATATAACTCAGTTTTTCACCCGATACCATAATACTTTGTTTTTTCAACGCCGGTTTTGCTTCTACCGCTTTGATCTGGGTACTTGCTGTATCTGCCGTAGCGGCATTTTCACTGCGTACCGGGGCTGTGCTCTCAGTTGGCTTGCTGTCCTTCTGGCAACCTGGCAGAGTGACGCTGAGCAGTGAGACGAAAAATAAATATTTCAATTTATCCATTCGGTTTTTCCTTTTTGTAAATGAATGTAACCCGCCGGTGTTATTAAGGTTAACACTTGGTACTATCGGGCTATATTCGAATTTGACCAAACCTGAATTAATTTGCAACCCATAACAAGGAAATAGAATGAAAGCAATGAAACTAAGCGCTGTTGCCGGCGTGGTGACGGCAGCGCTGTCGGCTTGCGCCGTCAACGCAGCGTCTTTTGAACAACGTCATTTCGATGCATCGGCCTCTGCGATGCAGGCTGTTTTCTCACCGGCCGTTGCCAAACAGAAAGCGCTGGCTGAGCGTGCGACCGTATCGGGAAACGCCTCTCATTTTGACCGCGAGTTAGGAAAAGCAACCTTTGTCTGGCAGGGAGTCGGTCAGGCTAAACCCGATCTGTCGGTTGTTAAACCCGAAGAACGTAAAGCCTATGTGGCCGATTTCTATGTTCAGTCACTGACCGGTATCAGCACGGATAAAAATGCGGCGTCCAAGGCGGTGATGAGCAGCCTGAGCGAGCAAAAGCGCGGTGCTATCATTGCCAAGTACAAGCAGGAAGTGCACGGCGTTGAGGTATTCAACCGCGAATACAACGTAATGCTCGACAAAGAGTACAACCTGGTTGCCGGTTCCGGCTATTTTGCCGATGCGGGCAATGCCGCTAAGTCGTTTGCCTTGCTGGCAGGCTTTACGTCGGCCGAGGACAGCATTAAACGTGCATTTAAAGATGTTGCCGGTATCGAGGTAAATCTTCACAAACAAAAAGAAGCGGGCGGTTATGTGCATTACACCGCGACCAGCCTGAACGACGCCAAAGAAGTGGTTGGTGAGCCGCGCGCGAAAAAAGTGTTGTTCGATCTCAAGGGCAAGCTGACCGCCGCTTATTATGTTGAAGTGCAAGTTGCCGACAAGGGTAGCCTGGAAAGCGATTATTACTCTTACGTGGTCGGTGCCGACAACGGCAAGGTGCTGTTCCGCAAAGACCTCAAGTCACATGCCAGCGATTTCAACTACCGCGTCTATGCCAATGCCGACGGTTACCCGATGGAAGGCCCGCACGGCGACGTGATCCCGGCTGCAAGCCCGGATCAGGTTGATACCAGCGAGATCCTGCCGACCCCTATGGTGTCTTTGTCACACTATAAGACGCTCAGCACGCAAGATCCCTGGTTGTCTGACGATGCGACCATGACGCTCGGTAACAACGTATTCGCGTATGCCGATGTTGTGGCGCCGCAGGGTTACACCGAAGGCGATTTCACCGCCGAAACCACCTCGGATTATACCTTCGATTATCCGCTCAAGGCCGACGAAGTAGCCAACAGCTATAACAACCGTAAAGCGGCCATTGTGAACTTGTTCTACATGAACAACTTCCTGCATGACTTTTTCTACGACCATGGCTTTGACGAAACCTCTAATGTAGCGCAGATCAACAACTATGGTCGCGGCGGCGTTGAAGGCGACCCCATCGAAGCCCAGGCGCAGGATTACAGCGGTCTGAATAACGCCAACATGGCAACCCCGGCGGACGGTGCCAGCCCGCGCATGCAGATGTATCTGTACGACAGCAAAGACGCCAAGGTAGGTATCGATTTCGGTGTCACGGTGACATCGCATTCCGCAGTGGGACTGCTTGATTCGTCCAAGGTCTCTGCATTCGGCCAGCGCCAGTTCAGCGATATCCAAGGCAATGTGGTGCGCCTTGTCGACGGTAACGACACGGATTCCGGCAGCATCTATGACGGCTGTGAAGAACCGACCAATGCCGCAGATCTGGCCGGTAAAATCGCGATAATCGATCGCGGTTCCTGTACCTTCACTGCTAAGGTCTTGTTTGCGCAGGAAGCGGGCGCCATTGCCGCGATTATCGTGAACAACAGCAACGACGGCAGCCCAGCGCCCATGGGCGGTGATGACCCTGCGGTCACCATTCCAAATATGGGTCTGAACTATGCCGACGGCCACGCTATTTACGATCTGCTTGCCAACGGTGAGACGGTCAGCGTGTCCATGTTTAACAAGGCGACGCTGAAGGACGGTACCTTCGATAACGGTATCATCGCCCACGAATGGGGTCACTACATCAGTAACCGTCTGGTAGGTAACTCTGCGGGCCTTATCAACTTCCAGGGCAACGCCATGGGTGAAGGTTGGGGTGACTTCCACTCGCTGCTGTTTATCGCTAAGGCGGACGATGCCAATATTCCTGGCAACGATCAGTTCCAGACGCCGTACGGCAGCGGCACCTATGTAGAGGATTTCTACTGGGGTATCCGTCGTGTGCCTTACTCGACCAATATGGACATCAACCCGCTGTCTTTCCGCCACATCACTGAAGGCGCCGGTGGCGATGTCGGCCTGCCGGGAACCTATGTCGGTTCGCCGCACGCGCCGGGTGAGATCTGGGCGACCATGCTGTGGGAAAGCTATGTTGCGTTGATCAACGAACACGGTTTCGCGGAAGCACAAAGCCGCATGGCCGATTACCTGGTTGGCGGCTATAAGATGACGCCGATCGCGCCTCTGTATACCGAAGCGCGTGATGCCATCCTGTCAACGGCCTATGCGGCCGATCAGAATGATTACAAACTGATCCTGGGAGCATTTGCCAAACGTGGTATGGGTCTGGGTGCCGTAGCACCGTCGCGCTCCAGCACGACATTGGAAGGTGTGGTTGAGTCGAACAAAACTGAACTGGCGACCTTCGCACTGAAAGATGTCGAGCTGAACGCCGACTTTAACGGCGCAGAGCTTGGCTACTGCAGTAACGACGGCATCCTCGATAAGGGAGAAACCGGCACGGTTACCGTCACTATCGCCAACCGCGGCAGTGAAATGCTGTCGGGCACCAAGGCACAACTGACGGTTGTCAGCGGTCAGGACGTCACCTTTGAAAACGACGGCCTGATCACCTTCGGCAGTCTGGCGCCGTTTGCCGAGGCGACCAGCGCGCCGGTCAAGCTGACCCTGAATGATGCTGCGACCGCCGATGAATTGGAAATCGAGATCAGTTTCCCTGAAATCGAAGCCGGCGATGACATCGTGGAAGCGCTGACGCAAAACTATAGCGCCACGGTTAACTTCGACTTTACCGAACGTGCACCTGTATCAAGCATGACCATGGATAACATGGAATCGGCGGCCAGCACCATTCACGATCTGGTGGAGAATGTGTTGAAGGGCGGTGAACAGGCTAAAGGGACGCAAGATTTCGATAACGGCGGCAACATCCCGTTCTTCGCCAGCTTCGGCTTCGACCTCGGCGAGCAGGCGATGGTATTGAACAACAACGAATTCGAATCGGATGTAGCGGTTGAAACCCGTCCGTTTGAAATCGGCTATGCCGGTGATTTCGAAGTCTCATTCTGGCACTTCTACGGTATCGAAGAAGGCTGGGACGGCGGTGTGGTTGAAATCCGTGTCAACGACGGCGATTGGGTCGACGTAACCGAAGTCGGCGGTCAGTTCGCCGTCGGTTATGACGGTGCGCTGGAAGATAATCCGGCTCAGTCTCTGCAGGAACGTCCGACCTTTACCGGCCGCAATATTTCCGATCAGGGTGAATTCGGTAACAACGAGCGCATCAACTTCGGTACTGCGCTGAACGGTAACCGCGCCCAACTGCGTTTCCGTATCTCGTCGGATTCGAATACCGCCGATTACGGATGGTGGATCGATAACCTGCAAATCAGCAACGTGGTAACGCCGGTGTTCTCTGATGTGGTTGCCGGTGATACCTATGCCTGTGACAACGTAGCGCCGGTGGTTTCCGTAAGCGGCACCACGACCCTTAAGGAATCGGCAACCGGTACCTTAAGCGCTGTGGCGACGGACCGTAACGGTGACGCCCTGAGCTACGGCTGGACCCAGCTGAGTGGCCCGACTGCGACACTGAGCGGCACCAATACGGCTACCCTGACGTTCACTCCGGGCAGCATTTCAGCCGATACGCAATTGGTCTTTGAACTGGCGGTCAGTGACGGCAGTGCAACCACTAAAGAAACCGTACAGGTTCAGGTAACCAACGAAGCGGACGTTGTGGCCAAGAAATCCAGCAGCGGTAGCGCAGGGTTCATCGCCCTGCTGCTGATGCCGCTGGTAGCCCTGCGCCGTCGCTGGATGCGTTAATCCTGTAAAACAACAATGC
>JBNKEN010000238.1:0-4822 GCA_050288805.1 Pseudoalteromonas sp. | reverse complement strand
TACAACCGAAAAGAGAAGAAAATTACCTTTGATTATTTATATTTATGTGCAACAACCCACAAATGCAACATTTCTTGCGCAATTGTCGCGGCCGCAATGGCGGTCAGTTCACTCTGATCGTACGCGGGCGACACCTCCACCACATCCATCCCGACGATATTGAGCCCCTGCAGGGCGCGCAGGATTTTCAGTACCTTGTCGCTCGACAGACCGCCGCATACCGGCGTGCCGGTGCCCGGCGCAAAGGCCGGATCAAGGCAGTCGATATCAAAGGTCAGATAGACCGGCAGATCCCCTACCCGTTCACGTATCGTCTTTGCGATTTCCAGCGCCGGCAGATCGTTGGCTTCCATCGCATCGATCACCGCGAACGGATGATCCTTCACGGTAAAATCGGTGCGGATGCCTATCTGGATGCTGTGATCGGTATCGATAAGCCCTTCCATCGGCGCGTGATAGAACATGGTGCCGTGGTCGTAGCGGGAGCCGTTGCTATAGGTATCCGTGTGAGCATCGAAATGCACCAGCGCCATCTTGCCGTACTGCTTGGCATGAGCGCGTAAAAGCGGCAGGGTAACGAAGTGATCGCCGCCAAGCCCGAGCAAGGTTTTGCCCTGACGCAGGATCTGTTCGGCCGCCAGCTCAAGCTGCGCACAGAAATATTCAGGGTCGCCGACCGGATAGGTAAAGTCGCCGGCATCCGCCAGTTTCAGGTGATCAAACAACGAGAAATGCCAGGGATACTTGGTATCTTCCCACGCCAGGTGTACCGACGCACGGCGAATCGCATCCGGTCCTAAACGGGCGCCGGGCCGACCTGAGGTCGCCAGATCGAACGGCAGGCCAAGCACCACTACATCCGCCTGAATGTCGGTGATGTCCTTTACCATGGGCTGGCGCAAAAAGGTCATGCCGTTGGAATAAAGAGAGTTGTCGGTATGATCGAAAAGGGTTGTCATAGAAGCACCTGAAAGTCACCGGGAAACGGCCCGGCCCAAACGCGCGCATTACAGAAAAATATCTCGCATAAGTCCAACAAATTGTTTTGCTCTTAAAGAGTGATAATTGTGATGGAACCTCTTGTCACATTCTGTTACCTATCGGGGGCTGCCAACCCGCCGGGAAAACCGTATACTTTCATGATAGTTAACCCCTTTTATAGAGTATAAGCCTGTGCAACTCGGTCAAGGTTTCGAATATTTTTTTTCCGGCTTTAAGCTGATCGGACAAAAAGGGCTCAAACGTTTCGTGTTGATCCCGCTGCTTATCAATATCACTCTGTTCGGCAGTTCGCTGTTTTTTATCGTCGGCTGGCTGCAACAGGGTTTTGACTATCTTAACCGACTGTTGCCTGAGTGGCTCGGCTGGCTCGAATGGCTGATGTGGCCGATCGCCATTTTGGTGATCCTGTTCAGCTACGGCGCCCTGTTTACCGTGCTTACCAACTTTATCGCCGCCCCCTTTAACGGCCTGCTGGCAGAAAAGGTGGAACTGTATCTGACCGGCCAGCGGATCAACGACGACGGCCCCCTGGATACCCTGAAGGACGTGCCACGCATGGTGGCAAGGGAATGGACCAAACTCTGGTATTACCTGCCACGCGCCATCGGGTTCTTTATCCTGCTTTGGATCCTGCCGGTGATAGGCCAGGTATTGTGGATTTTGTTTACCTGCTGGATGTATGCGGTGCAATATAAGGACTATCCGTTCGACAACCACAAGGTCAGTTTCTCCGATATGAAACGCGATCTGAAACGCCATCAGGGGCTGAGCTACGGCTTCGGCTTTGCCGTGATGATCTTTACCGCGGTACCGTTTTTAAACCTGCTGGTGATGCCGGTGGCGGTATGCGGCGCGACCAAGCTCTGGGTAGAGAATTATCGCAGCGAGTACCGTTGATACGGGTGGCTGCATGAAAAAAGGGTCCTTGCGGACCCTTTTTTCATTAACTGTAGAGATTCTGCGGTACCCGCAAGACCCGCAGATGCACCGTGATCTCTTCACGGTCGTGATACAGGTGCTTGGCCTGCAGTTCGTACTTCACGCCGTACTTGTCGAGTTCACTGCGGATAAGCTCCAGGTTTTCATAGACACAGTCGAAACGCTTTTTCATCGGCAGCTTGAGGTTGAAGATCAGCTCCTTGGCAAAGTCGTTGACCGCCCAGTCGATCATCAGGTTGGTGACCTTGGCAGGCTTTTCCACCATGTCGCACACCAGCCAGTTGATGTTGCGGCGCTCGGGGCGGAACTTGAAACCGTCTTCACGGAAATGCTTAACCTGCCCGCTCGCCATCAGTTCTTCGTCCATCGTTCCGTTGTCGACCGCCTGCACCATCATGCCGCGACGCACCAACTGATAGGTCCAGCCGCCGGGACAGGCGCCGAGATCCACACCACGCATACCCGAGGTGATACGCTCTTCCTGCTCTTCCTTGGGAACAAATACCGAAAACGCCTCGTCCAGTTTCAGGGTAGAACGGCTTGGCGCCGCTTTCGGCATCTTCAGACGCGGGATCCCCATCATAAACGGTGAGTTGTTGAAACTGAACGAATAGCCGATGTACGCCGTGTCGTTGGATAAGAACAGTACGTGCATCACCGGGCGGTTTTTTACCTGCTTGTCGAGCAAGGTATTTTGCGCTTCCAGGGCCTTACGCAGCGGTGTGGTGATCTTTTTGCAAAACGTCGAAAGTTCCTTGCCCTGG
This sequence comes from Pseudoalteromonas sp., assembly GCA_050288805.1. Classification (GTDB taxonomy): domain Bacteria; phylum Pseudomonadota; class Gammaproteobacteria; order Enterobacterales; family Alteromonadaceae; genus Pseudoalteromonas. Next base: position 2,117 of record JBNKEN010000238.1, on the reverse strand, counting down.
TTGGTGTCCGGCGTTTCTAGGCGCAACTCGCCGCAGAGGGGAAATTCCTTCGCCGCTTCGGCAATGGCGCCGACCCTGTCGTCGATGGGCATTTTTGCCACCTGCACGCCGGTGAACCACTGGCGGGCAAAGACCATATTATTGAAAGGCAGTTTTTTAACGATCAGTTCCGCCTCGTTCGGGTCATAACATTGAAACACCACAAACCCGGTATCCGGTTTCGCTTTGACAAACCCGCCGATATCACGCAGAGCTGCGTGGTGGCTTATCTCTGCAGCCGCGTCGCTTTCAAAACCCGGACGACAATAAATTACAACACTCGACATTTCACTTACCTTAAAACTTGCTACGCCAGACTTGCACGGCAAAGACTGCCCATCCGGCGATAAAACACAGCCCGCCCAGCGGGGTGACGGGACCAAACCATTTGATGCCTGTCAGCGCCAACGCGTACAGACTACCGCTGAACAGCACCACACCCGCCGTCATCAATGCGCCGGCCAGCGTGAGTCGTATCCCGCTTCGGGCGATCAGGGCTAAAATAAGCAGCGCCAGGCCATGATACATCTGGTATTTTACAGCAGTTTCAAATACGCCGAGCGCATAGGCATCGAGCGTGTTTTTAAGGCCGTGGGCGGCAAAGGCGCCGAGTATAACAGCAAGTGCACAAAATAGCGCGCCAATCAGGAAAAACACTTTAGCCATGGAGCGTCCTTTTTATAAATGCCGCGGCATCTTGCGCCGCATTTTGCCAGTTATCGTTCTGACTGAAGCCGCTTTTTTTGCGCGGCACCAGGGAGTGATCGCCGTCGGGCAACCAGACAAATTCGACCTCGCCCGGCAGAGGCATGGCCGTCAGCTCTTCCCGGGTGCCGAAGGTATCCCGCTCACCTTGTAGCACCATAAACGGCACCGGAATGTCGGCAAAATGCTCGGTTCGTAGTGTAGAAGGTTTACCCGGCGGGTGAAACGGATAGCCGAAGGCCAGGATACCACTGATGCTCTTCGTAAGTGACTGTTCACACACCAACATCGACGCCATACGGCCTCCCATCGACTTTCCGCCGATAAAAAGCGGCAAATCGTCGGGCGCTTCGGCGACCATCTCGGCAAAACAGGCCAGCAGTTTAGGGGCGCGGTCCGGCGGACGACGAGTGCCGGTATCCATGGCCGTTTGCATATAGGGGAAATTAAACAGCCCGGTACTTATTCCCTGCGCTGCGAGCATCTGCGCCATGGCTTGCATAAATTCGGAATCCTTGCCCGCTCCCGCTCCGTGCGCCAAAATCAGTCGTGCCAGCGGCGAAGCCGCTTCTTTCCATTCGATCATTACAGTTCCTGCTCCTGTTCTACCAGCCCCAGCATCCACTCCTTAAATGAGACGATTTTGCCAAGTTCGGCCTGAGATTCACGAAACACCAGGTAATAGGCATTTTTACTTTCAAGGCTGTGGCTGAACGGAATAATCAGGCGGCCCGCATCGAGATCCGGCTTTGCCAATACGCTGTTGCCGAGCGCCACCCCCTGACCATGAACCGCCGCCTGTAACACCATGGAGGAGTGGCTGAAAATCGGTCCTGTATTTACCTGCACGTTGCGCACCCCGGCGGTTTTCATCCAGATCTTCCAGTTCTTCCGGGTCATATCGTGCAGCAAGGTGTGATACTGCAGATCGGACGGTTGGCCCAGGGGCTTAGGACCGTTCAACAACAATGGGCTGCAAAGCGGCACCAGGTATTCTGTATGCAGCTTGTGCGCGTGGACCCCGCTCCAGTTTCCCCGACCGTAATAAATGGCGATATCCACGTCTTCGGTAAGGGAATACTCATCCAGATCCTGGGCCTTGATCCGTACATCGATTTCCGGATGCCGCTCGTTAAACAGACTCAATCGCGGCACCAGCCACTGAATGGCAAAACTTGGCGTCAGGCTGACGGTAAGCGATCCCTTGGCGCCGCGTGCCAGCAGCTTTTCCGTCGCATCCACCAATTGCCCGAAAATTTCCTTGATATCCAGGTAATAACCCTGCCCTTCTTCGGTCAACAGCAAGGACCGGTTTTTGCGCAGAAACAGCTTTAAACCCAGGTGCTCCTCCAGGGCCTTGATCTGGTGACTGA
>JBNKEN010000237.1:0-5490 GCA_050288805.1 Pseudoalteromonas sp. | reverse complement strand
AGGCATCACCCTGCTGTTCCGATTTAAGCAGGTTCACCGCCACCAGTTCGTGATCTATGTTCTTCAGGTTGAGGGCGATGCGTACCCGGTAGGCGGCGGACGAACGAAAATAGGTATAGAGCTTCATGGTTGTTTTCCTTGATCTTTGGCACGACAAAGCACCCCGTAGGGTGCTTGTTACTTTATTTGACTATACACGCTTACGCGCCGGTAAAGTACTTTTTGATGCCGCCCCAGCACTTGCTGTAATCCTGCTGGCGCTCTTTACCTTCGAGTGCGTACTTGGTCGGCGAGATCACGTAGCGCGATTCGAACATAAATGCCAATGTGTTCTCGTAACGTTGCGGCGCCAGCTCGGCGTTCGAGGCCTTTTCGAATACCTCGGCTTCCGGGCCGTGCGGCGACATGCAGTTGTGCAGGCTGGCGCCGCCCGGCACGAAGCCCGCTTCCTTGGCGTCGTAAACGCCTTCGATAAGCCCCATAAATTCGCTCATGATGTTGCGGTGGTAGTAGGGCGGGCGGAAGGTGTTTTCCGCCACCATCCAGCGTGCCGGGAAGATCACGAAGTCGATGTTGGCCACGCCCGGGGTGCCCGAAGGCGAGGTCAGCACGGTGAAGATAGACGGATCCGGGTGGTCGAAGCTTACCGTGTTCATGGTGTTAAAGCGCGCCAGATCGTACTTGTACGGTGCGCTGTTGCCGGTCCAGGCCACCACGTCGAACGGGGAATGGCCGATGTCGGCGCGGAAGAAATTGCCGTTGAACTTGGCAACCAGCTCGAACGCGCCTTCCTTGTCTTCAAACGCGGCAACCGGATACATAAAGTCGCGGTCGTTGGCGTAGCCGTTGGCGCCCACCGGGCCACGCTCGGCGAGAATGTACGGGTGGCCGTAGTTTTCGCAGATGTAACCGCGCACCGGGCCGTCCGGCAGTTCAACGCTGAACTTGATGCCGCGCGGCACCACCGCGATTTCGCCCGGTTTTACGTGCAGCTTGCCGCATTCGGTGTGGATCAGCAGGGCGCCTTGCTGCGGCACGAACAGCATTTCGCCGTCGGCATTGTAGAAATAACGCCCTTCCATCGACTGGTTGGCGACATATACGTGAATGCCGATACCTGTCTGGCCGTTGGCGCTGCCGTTGGCGGCCATGGTTACAAGGCCATCGATAAAGTCGGTCGGCTCGGCCGGAATGGCCACCGGATCCCAGCGCAGCATGGTCGGCGGGGTCGGCACCTCGGTGATCGGTGCGGTGCGCACCAGGCCGTTGTCCATCGGCTCGTAGTCGCCCATGACCACGGAAGGGCGGATACGGTAAAACCAGTTGCGGCGGTTGTCGGCGCGCGGCGCGGTAAAGGCCGTTGAGTTGAACTGCTCGGCATAGAGGCCGTATTCAACCTTCTGCGGGCTGAACTGGCCGCGGGGCAGGGCGCCCGGCAATGCTTCGGTTTCGAATTCGTTACCGAACCCGGTCATGTAGTGTAATTCTGTGGTCATTGGCTCGACTCCTGATGATTTTGAGTTAAGATACTCTCATGTGAGATTAAATTCAAATGGCCATAAAAACACGGGTGTATATTTTTCTTTACTGGTTGTGCGGAGCACACAACAGCCTGGTTTTAGCCTTGCAGGCGCCGGGCGCAGGCAAGCTGCCAGCCGGTTGTGTTTTGATGTTAAATTGGCCGTAAATTGACGTTATCAGGAACAGAGATATGGATAAGCTGGCGCTCAATCATTTTTTACCTTACCGGCTGGTGAACCTGGCCGGGCATATCAGCGACGCGTTTTCTTCCGTGTATCGCAGCGAGGCGGATTTAAGCGTGGGTGAATGGCGTATCCTGGTGAACCTTGCCGAATTCGGCGAGAACAACGCCAAGGTGTTGGGTGAGCTCGCCACCATGGACAAATCCACCGTCTCGCGGGCGGTAAAAAGCCTGCTCGACAAGGCGCTTATTGAGCGAAAATCGGATCCCAGCGACAAGCGGGCGGGGCTTTTGAGCCTTACCGAACAGGGGTTGCAGCTCTATCAGGCGCTGGCGCCCAAGGCGCTGGCCTGGGAAGCGGAGCTTATCGCCGCGCTCGACAGCCGCGAATACCGCGACTTTATGATAGCCCTCGATAAACTGGCCGAACGGGTAGAGAGCATAGCTAAATAGCGCACCGGTTTGTTGGTTCACGCCCCCGTTGGCCCGAAGGACGAAAAGGCATGGATTGAGCCCAGGGACAGCCCGAATAAAAAAGGCCCGCAACTATGTGCGGGCCTTTGGCTTTACCGTATTCGTTTTTTACTATCGGTTTAGAACTTGTAGCTCACACCAATTTTCGCCTGCCATGCAGATGAGAAGGTGTATTGGTTGTAGTTACGTACATCGGCGCCGTTATAACGTGCGTCGATGATGTAACGGCCCTGGTCATCCAGGCCGCCGAAGTCGTAAACTGCCTGGTCAGAGAAGCCAAGACGCTTTTCGATGCCCCAGTCGCTGTTCAGCAGGTTGGCGAAGTTATCGATCATGAAGTAGATCTGACCCTTATGACCCTTCTTAAAGCCTGGGATTTCCTGTTTGATGCTGATGTCCATCTTGGTAACCCAAGGCTGAGTGCCCGTGTTACGGTCAAGGATTTCGCCGCGCTCGGAAATACCGGCACGCTTCAGCAGAGCTTCAAGCTCGGCCCAGCTCAGCTGTGATTCTTCCCAGTTTACGTTAGCATCGTCTGGGCCGGTCGGAATGTAGGCCAGGTACGCTGAGCTTGAGTTGAAGTCGCGCGTGTCACCGAAATCGCCGTCGCGGAACATACCCATGGTGTAGCTGAACGGACGACCGCTGCGACGCTCGAAGAACATGTCGAAACGAGTTTCGTAACCGGCGAACAGCTCGGTCTTGTAGTTCAGGTTCAGTTTAAAGCTGTGCTCGGTTTCGTAGCTGCCGCGTGATGCCATATCGATATTACGGCTTTGGATCACGTTGTACTGGTAGTTACTTTGTGCGCGCGATGATGAACCTACGTGTGCTTCGGTGACATCCTGATGGGTGTAGCTCATCGACATAGACAGGCCATTATCCCACTCTTTGGCAAGCGCCGTAGAGATGATAACCGAACGGCCGTCTTCGTCAGAGTTGGTCATTGCGATATCGAAGTTATCGCGTAGTGAACCCTCGTAGATGCTCTCGTAAATTACACGCTCACCGTCGGCCGCCAGGCCAACCGGGCGAATTGCCGTGTTGTGCCAGGTCGCTTCGTTTTCTTTCTTGTGGTAGGCAAGTTCAGCTTCCCACTTGAAACCGTCGCCCAGCAGCTCTGAATCGAATTCATACTCGAAACCAACCTGTGCACGCAGAGTGGAAGGCAGTTTGAAATCAGGGTCAATGTAGTTGGTGCTGCCTGCGCCTTGCTCCAGTGAGTCCTTGATTTCCTGCGGTACTTCCGTGATGTCCGCCGGGTTGTTGGCGTAGTAATCGTTGATCGCATCGGCAGGTGCTGCAACGTATGTCAGACCATCGTTCTGGAATGAGTTGTTGTACCAAACGTTAGGAATACCGCCTTGGAAGCGACCGATACCGCCTTTAATAAGTAAGTCTTCGGTTGCGTAGTACTTAAAGCCAACGCGCGGCAGGATAATGTCCAGGCCATCCAGGTTTTCCTGGTTGCTGTAGCCGTAAGTCGCCAGGAAGTTTTCATTTAAGGTCGCCTTATCGCTTGATGACAAACGCTCGTAACGCAGACCTGCAGTAATTTCCAGGTCGTCGGTTGCATAGAAGGTGTCTTCAATGTACAGCGCAAGCTGGTTGCGGCGAGCATCGTAGGCGGTGTCGTCCGGGTTGTTGGTGTAGGCATTTGAGTAGCTGAAATCGTATGAGCCTCGGAAGTTACCGACTTCGCGGTTAGCAAAACCGTTAAAGCTGTCGAATTCCCACGACCCCAGTGCGTTGGCTGCGAACAGGTTATACAGGTTCAGGCTTTCGAACTGAGTACCGAACTTGATTTCGTGGTCGTCCATCAGGTAGGTTGCATCAAAGCTCAGGGTCAGGTTCTCGGTGGCTGACTTGTTCTTGTGACGGAATTCGTCGGTACCGAACTGGTACGAAGGGCCTCGGAAATATTCTTCAACCAGCACGCTGCCTATGTTTGAGTTGGTAACGCTGTCAGAGCTTACGTCTTTGTACGCCACACCGATTTCGGTTGAGAACAGGTCGCTCCACTCAGAGTAGACTTTGGTTGCAAAGTTATTGAACTTAGTAACGTAGGTGTAGCGGTTTGAGGCGAGCATGACCGTGTTGCCGCCGGTGCCGAAGTTACGTTCGTCTTGGTCGTCCTGCCACTGGTAAGTGAAATCAAGACGGTGGTCGTCGTTGATGTTCCAGCTAAGCTTCGCAAGCAGCGTTTCGTTGGTGTCTTTCGGATCGCCACCCAGCGAGTCAGTCATGCCGTATACGTCGTTAAGGATAGACAGGAAGTTGTTGAAGTTCTCTTCGCTGGTATTGTACTCGTTGGCGGCACCTGAGCCTTCAAAACCGTAATCCAGATCCAGTTCGCTTGACCACTTGGTGTAGTTGAAGAAGTAGAACAGCTTGTCTTCAAGGATAGGGCCGCCAACATTAAAGCCGTAGCGCTTCTCGGTTTGAATTGGTTCTACTTCGTTGATTTCAAAGGTACGGTGGCCGTCTTCGTCCAGCACCGGACCGCCATCGAAAATTTGCGAAACCTGCTTTACATCGCCGGCCATGCTTGGTGTAGAGGTTTCAAAATAGCCCGAAAATTTAACGTCGTTGGTACCCGACTTGGTTACGGCGTTGATGGTACCGCCGCCGAAGTTACCTTTTTTGGCAGAGAAAGGTGATACATCTACGGAAATTTGCTCGATGGCGTCAAGAGAAACCGGAGGCTGTTCGGTAGGGTAACCGCCGAAATTCAGGCCGAAATCATCGTTCTGGCCGATGCCGTCGACGGTCAGGCTGTTGGTACGCGGGTTGTTACCGGCAATGGTCAATTCACCTGAACCATTGATGGTTGCCATCGGGTTAAGGCGGGCGATGTCTTTAATATCACGGTTAAAGCTGGGGGTGTTGGCGATGGCTTCTGCGCCGAAGGTGCTGCTTGAACCGCCTGCATTTTGCAAAATGCGTACGCCTGATACTTGAATGCGTTCAACATTCAGCGGCTTTAGCTCTGTGCTGATGCGGTGAGTTTCACCCAGCGTCAGGAAAATGTTTTCCAGCGTCGCGTCGGAGTAAGTATCTGAATCGATAATGACGGTATAAGGACCGCCTACGCGCAGACCTTTAGCAATGAAAGTACCGCTTTCATTGGTAACGAATTCACTGACAGTGCCGGTTGGCTGGTGAATGACCTTGATCTTGACGTTTGGTGCTGCTACGCCGGTTGGTGTCAGGACTTTACCGCGCATTGCTGAAGATGTTTCAGCAGCCATCGCCGAGGTCGCAAGACCGAGGGCGATAACCATAGCACCGGCAACTTTAGTCAGTTGAAGGTT
>JBNKEN010000236.1:0-3335 GCA_050288805.1 Pseudoalteromonas sp. | reverse complement strand
CGCCACCGGAAATACCCATGGTGGCAAACTCGAATTTGTTCTGGTATTTCAGTTTACGCGCGATACCGTCCTTGTAGTTGCTGTTGCCGCAGTCGACGATAATGTCGTCGGGTTCGACACCCGCTTCAACCAAATCGTTACACACCTTGTCAACCAGCTCGCCGGCCGGAACCAGCAACAGGATGGAGCGAGGTGCCTCGAGACGGCGAACCATGTCCGCCAGATCAGAAACTATATGCAAGCGTTCCGCCATACCCTCAGACTTGGCACAGCTTAACAGCTCCTCTCCCGCATCCGGATTCTTATCGTAGGCGACAAGAGTGAGCCCTTTTTCTATAAGATTAAGCGCAAGGTTTTTCCCCATCACGCCCAAACCGACTAATGCAACCTGCATTTAGTTTCCTCCTCGGTAATCACTTCTGTGAAATATACGCAAATTCGGCGCGCATTATAGGGATTTCTAATACCCTGACAATGCGGCCTGCGAAATTCGCGCAAGTATATCAAAAAAATTCGCTTCCCGGCGCCTAAAAATTAAATAACTCCGACCAGGCCCCGGTGAGATTGACGCATACTGACACCGGTGTCATAATTGTGCAACCTTATCCTTTATAATATTGTCTGTATTGGGCCAAAATCGGCCTTAATAAAAAGACATACTCACCAGGCCAACAGGAGAACCTGATGCTAAGACGCACGAAAATCGTTGCCACACTCGGACCGGCGACCGACCGCGATAACAATCTAGAAAAAATCATCCGCGCCGGCGCCAACGTTGTTCGACTAAACTTTTCCCACGGCGTCGCCGACGATCATAAACAACGTGCCGAGGCGGTACGTGAAATCGCAAAAAGACTCAATAAACACATTGCCATCCTCGCAGATCTCCAGGGCCCCAAAATTCGCGTTTCCACCTTTAAGGACGGTAAGGTTAACCTCGCCGTCGGCGCCCCGTTCGTGCTGGATGCAAAAATGGAAAAAGGCATGGGTGATATCAACGGCGTGGGTATCGACTACAAGGAACTGCCCAACGACGTTAAACCGGGTGATTTACTGCTGCTCAACGACGGCCTGATCCAGTTAGTGGTCGATTCCGTCGAAGGCCACCTGGTCAACTGTACCGTCAAGGTCGGCGGCGTACTTTCAAACAACAAGGGAATTAACCGTTTGGGCGGCGGTTTGACCGCCCCGGCGTTTACCGACAAGGATAAGGAAGATCTCATCACCGCTACCGCAATCGGTGTCGACTATATCGCCGTCTCCTTCCCGCGCAGCGGCGATGACATGCGTTATGTCCGTTCACTGGCCGAAGCGGCCGGTTCCAGTGCCCAGCTGCTGGCTAAAATTGAACGTGCCGAAGCGGTTGAAACCGTTGAAGCCATTGATGATATCGTGATGGCGTCCGACGCCGTTATGGTGGCCCGTGGCGACCTGGGTGTGGAAATCGGCGACGCCGAACTGGTCGGCAAACAAAAGCTTATCATCAGCCGTGCACGCTCCCTCAATCGCGTGGTGATCACCGCCACCCAGATGATGGAATCCATGATAGACAACCCGATGCCGACCCGTGCAGAGGTCATGGACGTTGCCAATGCGGTGCTTGATGGCACCGATGCCGTGATGCTGTCCGCTGAAACCGCGTCCGGCGACTATCCGGAAGAAACCGTCGCCGCCATGGCACGGGTCTGCGTCGGTGCAGAATCTCAGCCTGGCACCAATATCTCCAAGCACCGCCTCGACAGCATGTTCTCGGACAACGCCGAAACCATCGCCTTATCGGCCATGTATGCCGCTAACCACCTGGGCTCGGTCAAGGCGCTGGTTGCACTGACGGAATCGGGCAACACCGCAAAACTGATGTCACGCATCAGCTCGGGCCTGCCAATCTATTCCCTCTCGCGCCACACAGGTACGCTGAGCCAAACCGCCCTGTACCGCGGCGTTTATCCGGTGTATTTCGATTCATCGGTTGTCGGCCGTGACGACATCACCAGCGCAGCCCTGGCGACGCTAAAGGAACAGGGCGCCCTGCAAAGCGGCGATACCGTGATCCTGACCCTCGGCGATGCGATGGAAACGGTGGGTGCGACAAACACCCTGAAAATCGTGACGGTGGCTTAAATTCTTCGAGTCGACTATATTAATGTGCGTTAATTCAGCATATTAGGTCAAAGGAAATGAAGAAAAAGCCGCTTCTCGCCCTACTCACCTCCGGCGGCGATGCCCCAGGCATGAACGCCGCCATCCGCGCCCTGACGCTCAGGGCGCTCGAAGTGGGCTACCGGGTGATCGGGTTTAAATCCGGTTACAACGGCCTGCTCGACGAAGACTATATCGACCTCGACCGAGAGCAGGTTGCCGGACTTATCCATAACGGTGGAACCCTGATAAAATCCGCCCGTTGCGAACGGATGAAGGAACCAGCCGGCATACTTCAAGCGGCCAACAGCCTGAGAAAACTGGCCGTCGATGCACTGGTGGTGATAGGCGGAGACGGCAGCTTCCGCGGCGCCACGGAAATTGCCAAGCATTGGCAGGGCCAGCTCATCGGGATCCCCGGGACCATAGACAACGACATTAACGGCACCGAGCAGACCATCGGCTTTGCGACTGCCATCGACACCGCTCTCGATTGTATCGATAAAATTCGCGATACCGCCGATGCATTCGAGCGCATCTTCGTGGTCGAAGTAATGGGCCGTCACTGCGGATTTATAGCCATGGAATGCGGTCTTGCCAGTGCTGCCGAGCAGATAATCTGCCCCGAGCTCATCGACGATGAGCGCAGCTACCTGAATACCCTGATGGGCGATATACGCAGTGATTTAGACCAACATCGAGGCCAAAGTTACGTGATCGTTCTCGCCGAACATGCACTCAGCCTGAGCTGTGACGAACTGGCGAAACGCATCGCGCTGGAAACGGGCATAGATACACGGGCAACCGTGCTGGGTTATGTGCAGCGCGGAGGAGCGCCGGTGGCCGGCGATCGCATCCTTGCGACTCAAATGGGGGTGTGCGCCGTTGATGCAATTACAACGGGCCATAACCAGATCATGATAGGCATCAAGGACAACCAGATCTGTCATTTCGATTTAGCGAAAAGCGGCGAAAAAAATGCGCGAAATGCAGCCATCATCCAGCGCCTTGAGCGCTTTCATTTAAATTAGCTGGCCAGCGCCGCCTTGACCTTGTCGCGGTAGCTGCGGCTGACCTTGAGTTCCTGGCCGTTTTCCAGCACCAACAGGTATTCGCCGCTGACCTGGGTCACCAGCTTGCTGATCTGCTTGCTGTTAACAATGGCGCTGCGATGAACCCGGACAAACAGAGCGGGA
>JBNKEN010000235.1:0-9436 GCA_050288805.1 Pseudoalteromonas sp. | reverse complement strand
ACCGCGGTCGATCATACAGATCTTGCCGGCTGCACCGGCGTCGGTTGTTTCAGCCGTGCCCATGAAGTAGGTGTTGCCTGTCGCCGTGCCCGCATTTTCCATCGGTGAAGACTCAAAGCTTACACCGTCAACGCTCATGCTGGCGACGGTTGCCATGTCCGCAGGGTAGGTTGACAGCGTGTCTACACCGCCAGCCGTTACTTCAACACAGGTGCTGTCGTCTACGTTTCTGCCTTTCTTGCTACAAGCTGGGAACTGAGAGAAGTCAGCGATGTTGTTGTTCGCGTCGTTCGCACCGACCATCATGACGGATGAGTAACCGGCAGGGTATGAACGTACGTTGTTGCCGTCGTTACCCGCTGCTGCTACCACCAGGCCGCCCGCCGCAGTGAAATTGGCAAATGCGGTTGACTCTGCACGGTTAGAACGACCGCCACCCAGACTCATGCTGATAATGTTGGCGCCTGCCTGTGAACACAGGTCAGCTGCGTGAGCCAGGTCTGAAGAGTAGCCCCAACCGGCAGCGTTAAATACCTTGATGATGTGCAGGTTTACGCCTGGCGCCATACCTACAACACCGACGTTGTTATCCGCTGCGGCAATGGTACCGGCTACGTGGGTGCCGTGAGGACCGCCGTTTTCATTCCAGTTGCCGGTGCCTGAATCGTTATCGCCGGTGATGTTACCCCAGACGAAATCAGGGTTAGAGGCATCCAAACCCGAGTCGATGATACAGACTTTCATGCCTGCGTTACCGTCGAAGGTCACCTGGTTGGCCTGTGACTGATATACGGCATAAGGCGTGAGCTGTTGAGTCATTGCATCGCCGGCATCGTCGTTGTACAGACCCATAGGTCCGCGACGCGGGTCTTCTTCAATCAATGTAATGTGCGGGTTTTTTAGTAGTCCCTTAACTGATTCCAGATCCTTGCCTGTGAATGTTGCGGCAAGGAAACCGTTTCCATCAACCTTAATGTCACCGCCGAGCTTTTTGGTCAGAGCCTTGACGACACCTTTATGAGCGTTATCCACTTGGATTACATAACGATCATCTGCTGCATTGACTGTCGCGCTGGCTGATACCATGGCTAACATCATAGCCGTTGTAAGTTTTGTTATTTTCATAGTACTTGCTCTTTGTTGCGTGAGTTTGGTTAACGAGGAGTTAACGTTCGTGGTCATAATAGAGACGTGAGAAAGTCATTTCAACGATGAATTAACGTAATCTTGCGATAAGTTTAATTTTGGTTAAATAAAAGTTTAATATTTTTGTGCGTCCGGCATCGAGCCTGGTTCGGAGTGGTTAAATAAAAATTCATTTAAAACATATTTTTAAATGTTTTATTGTAGTGCTGATGCGACTTTTACGTTAACTGTTGAGCAACCTATATTTCATTTACAATTATTTACATTGGGTTGTTGGATGGGGGTTATCGAGTGCATTTCGCTGTTGAGGTGGGTAAATAGGTAATCAGGCGTTAAGAGAAGCGGGTCAGACGACCCGCTTTTTAGTCAGTGAGGATGACCCTTATTGACCGGTACAGCCGTTGGCTGTCAGGTAGTCATCCGCCGCCTTGGCTTTAACGATACCGTAACCGAAGTAGTCATCACGGCCAGCTGCGCCTTGGTCTTCGGCGGTGGCTTTCAATGCGTTACGGATTTCAGTACCGCTACATTGTGGATGGTTAGACCAAACCAGGGCCGCAATACCGGAAACCGCAGGCGTAGCCATTGACGTACCGCTCATGTAACCGTAGTCGGCCGCGCCGATGTTAACGCTGGCAGTTGACGCTGCCAACAGGGCAGTGCGATCTTCAAGGGCAGTGCCGACAACCGGGATAGAAGTCACGTTGGTGGTGCCCAATGTGCCGTACAGCATGCCCGCAACGTTGTTGATGATAACCGCACCGATACCGCCCGAGTTTTCACAGTTCAGTACCTTGTCGTGGAACGAGATAACCCCACGGTCGATCATACAGATCTTGCCGGCTGCACCCGCGTCGGTTGTTTCAGCCGTTCCCATGAAGTAGGTATTACCGCTCGCCGAACCGGTATTTTCCATTGCAGATGACGCATAACCAACGCCATCAGCCGTCATACTGGCCATGGTTGCCATGCCTGCAGGGTAGGTAGACAGCGTGTCTACACCGCCAGCCGTTACCTCAACACAGATGGTTTCGTCGGTAGTCGCATTCTTACCGCGACCGGTTGTACAGTTTGGAAACTGAGAGAAGTCTGCGATGTTGTTGTTTGCGTCGTTTGCACCGATCATCATGACTGATGGATACCCGGCAGGGTAAGAGCGAACGCTGTTGCCGTCGTTACCTGCTGCCGCAACCACCAGGCCACCGGCCGCAGTGAAATTGGCAAATGCGTTTGATTCTGTGGTGCTCGCACCACCGCCACCCAGACTCATGCTGATGATGTTCGCGCCAGACTGGCCACACAGATCAGCTGCATGGGCCAACGTTGAAGAATAAGCCCAGCCTGTTTCTTCAAATACCTTGATGATATGGAGGTCGACACCCGGTGCCATACCGATAACACCGACATTGTTATCGGCCGCGGCAATCGTACCGGCTACGTGGGTACCGTGAGGACCGCCGTTTTGGTTCCAGTTACCTGTGCCCGGATCGTTGTCACCGGTGATATTTCCCCAGACGAAATCAGGGTTAGAGGCATCGAGGCCCGAGTCGATGATACAAACTTTCATGCCTGCGTTACCGTCGAAGGTCACCTGGTTGGCCTGTGACTGATAGACCGCATAAGGTGTCAGCTGCTGTGTCATTGCGTCACCGGCGTCGTCGTTGTACAGACCCATAGGTCCGCGACGCTGATCTTCTTCGATCAATTTAATATGCGGGTTATTAAGTAGGCCCTTTACAGATTCGAGGTCCTTACCAGTGAACGTTGCGGCAAGGAAACCGTTTCCATCAACCTCAATGTTGCCGCCGAGTTTTTTGGCCAATGCCTTAACGACACCCTTATGAGCGTTATCCACTTGGATCACATAACGATCATCTGCTGCATTAACTGTCGCACTGGCTGATACCATGGCTAACATCATAGCCGTTGTTAGTTTTGTTATTTTCATTGTACTTGCTCTTCTTTGTGTGGTTATTGTTAATATTAGGTTAACCTTGTTGATTATCTTATATACAAAGAAAATATACATCAACAAAAAATTAACAAAAGTAAACAATATAGGGCGTTTCATTTACATTTGATCGATGCGTTTTATTATTTAGCGCTGAGGGAAGGACAGGAAATTTGTTTTTATCTTTTGAAAATAAAGGTAAAAATTTTTCCGACCGAATTTTTTAAGGCAAAAGCTGGATAGGATAAATTAATTAACTTGTTACATTATGCAGGGTGGAATGTTTTTCCCTTTTTTAGCAACAAAAGGGTGAAAAATGGCGCGAGGGTTAGCAGGTGCATGGCGATAAACTCAGGAGCACTGAGGCCCAGTTTTTGTGTCAGCATCACCAGGACACCTGCACCGCTCATCTGCATCAGGCCAATAAGCGCCGATGCCGTTCCTGCCTGCTTGGCATAATCGGCCAGGGCCTTGCCGGCTGCAGCGCCCATACACAGAGAATAACCTACGGCACAGATGAACATAGGGCCCATCAAGGCCAGAGGATGCTTGAAAGGTAAAAGAAGCAAGAGCAATACACCGGCAATCAGTAACATAGCGAGCCCGGCTTTTAGTGCGCCGCGACTGTGGCGCCTGATGTAAAGCGGCATGGTGAAACTGGCGATGATGCTGAGCACCGCATTAAGGGTAAACCAAAACGTAAAATCGCCGACGGTGCCGCCGAGCTCGTTCATTATCCAGCCGGGCGCCAGGGTCACGAACATTAGGATCGAGGCCATGGCCAGCATTACTATGGTGCCGTTAAAGAGAAATACCGGCGCAGTCAGAATAGGCCAGAAGCGCCGCAGATCCAGTAAACCTCCTTCATAACGGCTGCCTTCCGGGCGGGTTTCCTGGTACATCAGGGCGGTGATCGCAAGCCCCGCCACTGAGAATCCGGCCATGAACAGAAAATTCATCCGCCAGTTAAATTCGATTGTCAGCCAGGCGCCGAGTAAGGGGGCCAGTGCGGGAATAAAACAGACAATGCCGTTGAGATAGGTCAGCATAGCGCCGCTTTGCTGTGCGCCAAATGCATCCCTTACGATGGCAAAAGCCACCACGAAGGTGGCGCAAGCCCCGAGACCTTGCAGCGTACGAGCCAGCATCATGGTTTCAAAATCCGGGGCCAGGTAAGCGAGCAGGGCGCTGGCGCCGTAAAGAAGTACTCCCGCCAGGGCAATCGGTTTCCTGCCGAGTTTGTCGGCCAGCGGACCGGCTATCAATTGGCCAAGCCCCACGCTGAACAGAAAAATTGCCACCGTCTGCTGAAGTTGCGGTTCCTGGATCCCCAGGCTGTCGCCCATCTGAGGAAATGCAGGAAGATACAGGTCTATCCCCAGCGGACAAAATACAACGAGTAATGCCAGGGTAATAAACAGAGGGAGAGAATTCTTTTGCGACATCGGGGCTCCTTTATGCCGCGCTATTTTAAGAGGTTTGGCTGGGGATTTAAACCTAATTCGGGTAAACAATGTGTTGCAACTATTGGCATTTTTCATCATCAAGCTATACTGGTCCGACAAGATTGAGTGGTGTAAAACAATGTCGCTATCTATTTTAAAAGCCTGGTCGGCGATGGAAACGAAGCCGCTGGGAAAATGGCTTTTCTCTAAGCTGGTTTGTCTTAAGGCCCCTTATTTTTCAACTATCAAGCCCCGTTTCGTCGCATTGCGCCCAGGTTACTGCGAGGTCACAATGCGCAATCGTCGTGCCGTGCACAATCATCTCGGCACCTTGCACGCCATTGCACAGTGTAACCTGGCCGAACTTTGTGCCGGTGTGATGGCGGACGCGACGGTGCCGCATCAGAGCCATCGCTGGATCCCGAAGGGAATGTCGGTACGTTATTTACGGAAAATTACCGGTGATGTCAGGGGCATTGCCGAAATTGATCTACCACGGCAATGGCCCGATAAAATGGAGCTGATTGTGCCGGTAAGGTTATTGGATGAGCGAGGAGAAACCGTATTCACTGCCGAAATCAATGTCTATGTTTCGGCAAAAAAGGCGGCGGCTTAAACGCTGCCCGTGTTTTTCTCAGGGCTTTTTTCTTCGGATTTGATCCGCGTAACGTTTTCGGCTTCCTGTCGCTGTTTTATCTGGCCGGCAAAGGCCGCACCCGCTTCAATGCTGAGGGTGTCGTGATATACGTCACCGACAACGTCAGCCGATGCATCGATGATCACTTGGGCGGCATTTAAGGTGCCGTTGACCTTACCTTTAACGATGATTTTTTCGGCCCAGGCCGCGCCCTTTAATACGCCGCCTTTACCTATAATCAGGCAATCTACCTTTATTTCGCCTTCGAAGTAACCGTCGAGCTGGACTTCTCCATCGCTGTTCAAGTTGCCGATAAACTTACTGTCGGCAGCGAGCAATGAAGGAACGGAATTGCGTTTAGCTTTGGTTGAGTTTGATTTAGTAAACACGGTTCAGCGCCTTTGTTATCTTTATCGGATTGATCTGTTTGCCGTTGTACAGGACTTCATAATGCAGATGAGTGCTGGTGCTGCGCCCGGTACTGCCCATCAGGCCTATCACGTCGTTTTTAGCAACCAACTGTCCCTTTGCAACCTTAATCTTATTGAGATGGCCGAACCGGCTGGTAAAGCCGTTAGCGTGTTCAATCTCGATAAAATTGCCATAACCGCCGTTACGGCCGGCGCGTTTGACCTTACCGTCTGCGGGGGCAAAAATTTTGGTGTTGTGCCAACCCGCTAAATCAACGCCCTTGTGAAACGCACGCCGTCCGGTCAGCGGATCTTTGCGCAGGCCGTAGCTGCTTGATACATAATAGTCCTCTGCCGGGAGTGTGCTCGGTACTACGCTTACCACTTCTTCAAGGCTGTTGAGCGCGAGCAGCTCATCGGCCGTTTGCAGATAGGGGGCTGGCAGCAAGGCTTCGTTGAAGGCGTTTTGCGGGCCGCCCTGTGCACTGTATGACTCTTCATGATCGACCAGGCTATTTAGCAGTGCCTCGTTTAACCCGGCATTTTCTATGGCGGTCATCAGGTTCTTTCTGCGCATGGTTACCGCATAGCCGATATGATCAAGGGCGCGAGCGGAATCCTGCTCAAGTTTATTGAGCCGGGCGCCAAGGGCGGAAGGTAACGAGGGATTGCCTGAATCGGGTTCGGGTTCCGGCTCCAGTGGGCCATGGAAAGGGGCCTGATCATTTTCCGGCAGCATTTCGCCATCACCGCCTGCGGATTGCTCAGGAGATTGGACTTGCAGCGGCTCGGGAAGCGACTCCAACATGCTCTGTAACAAGACATGTTTTTGTTCCAGCTCACCCAGTTGTGCCTGTTGCTGTGCAAACAAACGACGTTGTTCACCGAGCTGTTGTTCTAATGCCTGGCGGGTTACCTGGGCGTTGGATTCCAGGCTTGAAATGGTCTGTTGCTGAGTATTTAATTGCTGGACGGCGAAAAACAGCCATCCCAAGGTAGCGAGAAAAAGCAACAGCAGAGTCAGTTGTACCCAAGGAGCCAGGTTCAGTGCACTGACTTCGCCGTTTTGGCGGATCAGCAACTGCCTGCGAGGGAATAACCGGTTAAATAAAATGCCTGCTTTTGAACTCATTCAGTACACGTTTTATAACAATAATCTTCGCTAAGATAGCAATTTGGGCTCAAAAAGCCAGCAAAAAATTGTAACCCTTAGCACAGAAACAAAAAAGGCGCGTAAAAACGCGCCTAATTGCTTGATTTAGTTTTACTTGGCGGGTAATACCGTGCCGCTCACCGAACCGAAGCCAATGCGGACAAAGCCATCTTTTTCACACCAGGCGCGCATAATTACGGTGTCGCCGTCTTCCAAAAAGGTGCGTTTTTCGCCGTTATTCAGCTCAATCTGCTGTTTTCCACCGACCGTCAGTTCCAGCAGGGAACCGGCTTCTTCATGGTCTGGGCCAGACTGGGTACCTGAGCCCAGCATATCGCCCGGCAGGAAGTTACACCCGTTCACCGTATGATGGGTCACCATCTGCGCTACCGTCCAGTATGAATGCTTAAAGCTCGACTGGGACAATTTGCTGGCCGGGGTGCCTTCCTGGCGCATTTTTGCGCTTTCCAGCAACACATCCATCTGAATGTCGAAGGCGCCGGATTCGCGGTTTTGCGCCGATTCCAGGTAGTCCATCGGCTGCGGGTCCGCGGCATCGCGGTTCCACTGGGTGCGGTATGGCGCCAGGGCTTCCATGGTTACAATCCACGGAGACACGGTCGAGGCGAAGTTTTTCGCCAGGAAAGGTCCCAAGGGCTGGTATTCCCAGGCCTGCAGATCGCGGGCCGACCAGTCGTTGAATACACAGAAACCGAACACGTGATCTTCTGCTTTATCAATGCTGATCGCATCGCCCAGTTCATTGCCCTGACCGAGATAGATGCCCAGCTCCAGCTCATAGTCCAGGCGTTTGCAGGGACCAAATGACGGTGCTTCTGCATCCGGTGCCTTGGTTTGTCCCTTCGGACGCGGGAAGCTCTGGCCCGACACGCCGATGCTGGATGCGCGACCATGGTAGCCGATCGGCACCCATTTGTAGTTAGGCAGCAAGGGGTTGTCCGGACGGAACAGGCGACCGACCGCCGTTGCGTGATAGATGCTGGTATAGAAATCGGTGTAATCGCCGATGTGGCATGGCAGGTTGAATTCAACCTCGCTTTGCGCAACCAGGGCGTCTTTCAGTTCGTTTTCAAGGTCTGAACCCTGGCGTAGTGCGCGAGACAGGGCCAGGCGCAGCGCCGACCAATATTGCTTGCCCATGCCCATAAATTCGTTCAGCGCCTGGGCGTTGGCGGCTGCGACCGCATCCCCGGCCAGACCCTCGAACAGGCCTTTCTCTGCGATCACCGCAAGGTCCAGTACCTGGTCACCGATGGCAACGCCACCGCGGAATTCTTCGTTGCTGCCGGCGCGGCGGAATACGGCGAACGGCAGGTTTTGGATTGGAAAGTCGCATCCCGCTTGGTTAGCGGATTCGACCCAGCTTTGCAGGCCGGCGTCGTGAGTTTCGTTAATTAGGCTCATTAATTATCCTTAGGGGTGTCAATCCGAGTCATATAGCTTAACACCTGAATTTAAACCGTTTAAGTAGAAAAAGCAGCGACCAGGCGCTGCTTTTTAACAAACCTCAGGGAGGTGATTAAATCACGCCGCGGCGCTCTTGGTCACGCTCGATGGATTCGAACAGGGCCTGGAAGTTACCCTCGCCGAAACCGCCGTCGTCAACACGCTGGATCATCTCGATAAAGATAGGACCGAACAGGTTTTTCGAGAAGATCTGCAGCAGGTAGCAGTTCTCTTTCTGGCTGTCGACCAGGATCTGGTGTTGCTTGATCTTTTCGCGGTCTTCTTTTACCCAAGGAACACGGTCGAAAATGGTCTCGTAGTACTCAGGAATAATATCCAGCGTGGCGATGGATGACTGATCCAGCTTATCAAGCGAACCGACCAGGTCGTTGGTCAGGAAGGCCAGGTGTTGTACGCCCGGACCGTTGTACTCGTTCAGGTACTCGTCGATCTGGTTATTGTTGTTGTCTTTACCTTCGTTGATTGGAATGGAGAAGGTGCCGCACGGTGATTTAAGCGCGTAAGACAACAGGGCCGTTTTCTGTCCCTTGATATCGAAATAACGTACCTCTGTAAAACCGAACACGTCTTTATAGAAGTTGGCCCAGGTTTCCATGGTGCCCTTGTAGACGTTGTTGGTCAGGTGATCGATGCGGATAAAGCCCTTGTCTTCAATGATGTTTGGTTCGGCCAGATCTTCGAAGTCGTTTGCGTAGATGCTGCCCTTGTCACCGAATACGTCGATAAAATAGATCAGGCTGTCGCCGATGCCGTAGATGGCCGGGTAGGGCAGATCTTTGTGCGTTGCGTCGGTCGCCGGTTTGGCGCCGCGCTCAACGGCTACGTCGAATGCCTTTTGTGCATCTTCTACACGCCAGCCCATTGAACAGATCGCTGGGCCGTGGCTTTTGGCGAACTCGGCCGAAAAGCCGTCGCGTTCGTTATTCAGCAGGAAGTGAATATCATTCTGGTTGTAATAGACGATGTCCTTTCCTTTGAATTTTTTCAGTTTAGAAAAACCGAAATCGGTGAACACCTTATCCATGTAGTCTGCATCTGGGGTGGCGTATTCGGTAAATTCGATACCGACAAGGCCCAGCGGATTATTTACTTCACTCATGTTCTTTCTCCCGCACGTAACGCTGCGAATGTCTGTCTGGGGTCAGTGGATGCCCCTGTTAATTTGGCAAGATAATCAATCATAAATTCCGTCAGGAAAAGAGGGCG
>JBNKEN010000234.1:0-6613 GCA_050288805.1 Pseudoalteromonas sp. | reverse complement strand
CTCTGGCTCAGTTTGCCAAGGCGCGCCTGCCAGCGCGACGCCTGGGCGTCTTGTGGCATATTCTCAAGCACCTGCTTGAGGTTTTGCTCGAGTTCTTCGAGCGGTTCGAGCGCGGCCTGCGCCTTGATCATCAGCCCCTGCTCGTCAAGCTGGTGTTGGGTCAGGGTCTGCCTGAGCTGTTCAACCTTTTGCCCCGCGTCCTTGAGCCCGCTTTGTTTTTCAGCCAGCGCTTCCTTTGCCGCGATTAATGACAGCTCCAGTTCGCTGATTTGTTCGTTGTGGATTTCCCTTTGTTCGAGCAAGGATGCGATCCGGATTTCACTTTCCTCCAGGGGCTCCAGCAGAGCCTCGGCCTGTTCCCGGCGCTGAGCGAGACGCTCTTTGCCTTGACTCCCCTGCTGTTCAAGATGCTGAAACTTGCTTTGCGCCAGTGCCTGCTCGCTTCTCACCGTTTCCAGTTTGAGGCTGGCCTGATGGAGTTCGCTTTTACAGCGCTCGAGCATAAAGGAAAACTGTTGTAACCGCTCGCGGGCCTGTTGCTGCTGCTCCTGGCCCTGTGTATGCTTGTCACGACATGTATCCAGTTCGGCCTCGGCCTGCTGTAATGCGGCTTCACCCAGGCAGCACTGCCGTTCCAGTTCCGCCTGTTCGGCTTCACCGGCCGTGAGAGTCGCCTGCAACTCGGCATATTGCTTCTGCCACGCCGCGTGTTGCTGTTGCTGGAGTTCAAGACGGGTCTGATCGGCGGCATTTTGCTGCGCCAGTTCATGCACCCGCCCCTTGATGGCGAGAATGTCATCGCTGATTTCATCACACAGGGCCTGATGTTCCGCAACCTGCGCCGCTGCTTCATCAAAAATGCCCTGCTGCGTTGCTATCTCTGCGGCCAGTTCTTCAAGCCGGCGTCTGCGCAACAGTTCGGATTGCGACTCGTCAAATTCCAACGCCAGTCGCCAGTGGCGCCCGTGCAGCACACCTTGCCCGTCGAGCACGGCAAACCAGTAGGGGTCGTCGAGCAACGCCATATTTGTGTTGCCGTCGCAATAGGCTATGCGGCCGAGCCAGTCGGGGTAGACGCCTCGTTCGATAAAGCGCGACAGGGACTCGCCGCGCTTTTCAAATGCCCCTTGCCAGATAAGGGCCCGGGCAAGCGTATCCTGCTCTTGGCCGAGCGACAGACGGCTAAATTCGCCGAGCGCCTGCTCGACCCGATGTTCGTATCCGGGTTTGACCTTGAGTTGCGACAGCAGCCCTTCGCCGGTATCCGGCTCTTGCTTGCGCTCAAGCAATTCACCGAGAGCGCGGCGCTCTGCGTTAAGTTCCGTGAGCTTTAATTCGGCGTCGGAAAGCGCCTGCTTACTCAGCGCAAGCCGCGCCAGTTCACTTTCCAGCAAGGTCTGTTTTTTATTCTGCGCCGACTGTTCGCGCGCCAGCTCTGCCCGCAGCGCCTTGAGTTGAGCCTGAAGCTGTTCAAGCGCTCGTGTCAGATCGATTTGTTCCAGCTCGCTGAGCTGCGAGCGACGGGTATCGATAATTCGTTGTTGTGCGGCCAGCGTCGCACGCCGGTTTTCAAGTTCATGACTGCAGGCCTGATGACGTTTTTCCGCTTCATGCAAACGCGTCTGCGCCGTTTGCCAGTCACTGAAAAAATGCTCGCTTTGCGCCTGCTCCTGCTGGTGCTGCTCGTGGGCCTGCTCGACCTGTTGCTCGGCTATCAGCATGGATTCCTGCGCAGATTCCACGTCCAGCAACAGCGCGTCCCGCTGCTCACTCTGCAAGGCGGTGGCCGCTTCCAGCAGCTGAAGTTCGTCTTCCAGTTCACGTATTTCCCGCTGCAACTGCGCCTGCTGCTGTTTGGCGTGCAATGCCTGCTGCTCGGCGCGGGTCAGTTGGTTGTCGGTCTGGTGCGCGTCCTGCCGCGTCAGATGGAGCCGTTCGGCAAACGCTTCAACCTCCAGTTGCAATCCGGCCAGCACATCGCTGTTGCCTGCGTGGGAGGTTTCAAAGAAGGCGATCTCTTGCTCAAGTTTAACGATTTGAGCGCGGGTTTTTTCCTGCTTTTCGCTGAATTCCTGCCATTTCAGTACCGCCAGCTGCCCCTTCAGGGTGCGTTCTTCGGCTTTCAACTCGCGATAGCGACTGGCCTCACCAGCCTGGTGCTCGAGCTTGTCGAGCTGGCTTTGTAACTCCAGGCGCACATCTAGCAAGCGTTCCAGGTTGTCCCGGGTACTGCGGATCCGGGTTTCCGTTTCACGGCGCCGTTCCTTATACTTGGAAACGCCCGCCGCTTCTTCGAGAAACACCCTGAGTTCCGCCGGCTTGCTTTCGATCAGCCGGGAGATCATGCCCTGCTCTATGATGGCATAGCTGCGCGGCCCGAGGCCGGTGCCGAGAAAGATGTCGGTTATGTCACGGCGCCGGCATTTGCTGCCGTTGAGGTAATACAGGGATTGGCCGTCCCGGGTCACCAGGCGTTTAATGGCAACCTGATTGCGATCCGCCAGGGTGCCGGGCAAGGCCCCTCGGGTGTTGTCGAACACCAGTTCTACCGAGGCTTGGGATACGGGTTTGCGGTTGGTCGAGCCGTTGAAGATAACGTCGGTCATGGCATCGCCGCGCAGGTTTTTCGCGGAGCTCTCGCCGAGCACCCAACGTACGGCGTCGATGACGTTCGACTTACCGCACCCGTTCGGTCCGACGACACAGGTCATCTGATCGGGAAACGGGATCTTGGTCGCTTCGACGAAGGACTTGAATCCGGCGAGTTTTATCGAGCTTAATCGCATCTTATTATTGTTCTTCTACAAAACCCGATGAGGTGTGGCAAACACCCTCGACTAACCTAAGAGAACCCAAAGATTAATCATTGCGCCGGATATTGTCGAGTATTATCCCGGTGGCCATCGCCACGTTGAGCGACTCGGCGCCGCCGAACGCAGGTATGGTGATCTTGTCGGTTACGAAACGGGCGCATTCGGGACGAATGCCGTGGGATTCACTGCCCATCAGCAGTACGCCGTTCGGCGCAAAGCGGGTATGGTGCACGTTTTCCCCTTCCAGGAAGGCGCCGTAGACAGGCTGTTCCAGAGTCGCCAAAAAGTCGGGTAAATCAAGCACTATGGTATCGACGCGGGCAAATGAGCCCATGGTGGCGCTGATGGTTTTGGGGCTGTAAGGATCGGCGCAATCCCGGCTCAGGAGCAACTGGCGGTAACCGTACCAGTCTGCAAGCCGGATAATGGTGCCCAGGTTACCCGGATCCGATACCCCATCGAGGGCCAGCATGGCGTTTTGCCGCGCGACCTCGGCCTGCTTAGGTATCTCAACCACGGCGATGGCGGCGTTGTTCGACACCAGGGTGCTGACCCGGGTCAGGGTTTCTTCGTCTGCGGCAACGCAGGCCAGCCCAGCTAACTCGTCCGCATGTTGGGATAAAAAGGCCTCGGTTGCGAATATGTGGCGGATGGTCTGGGCCGATTTCACCAGCTCAAGTACGTTTTTTTCACCCTGCACCAGGTAGAGCCCCTGTTGCTTACGTTGCTTTTTTTGTCCTAAAGCGCGAATTAACTTAAGTTGGTTTTTCGAAATCATACAGGCCCCTTAACTTCAGGGCGTAAGTATATAATGAAGTATCGGGCAAAGGCGAGCCATGGAGAACCCGGAGGATTTGCCGTAAAGCTTGATTTGAGTTACAGTCAATTTTCGGAAATATACAAGGATTTTAGATACATGGACGATAATCAAGCCTCATTTCCCCGCCACACGGTGGAATTCAGCGGCAAAGCCGACGAATACTTTTCGATTTGGATAGTCAATATCCTGCTCAGCGTAGTGACCTTAGGGATCTATTCCGCCTGGGCCAAGGTGCGTACCCTGCGCTATTTTTACGGCCACACCCGCGTCGACGGGCACGGTTTTCACTACCTTGCCAAGCCCATGCAAATCCTCAAGGGGCGTCTGCTTGCCGTGGCTTTCTTCGCACTCTATTCGGTACTGAGTGCAACCACCCCGGTGTTGGGTGGCCTGATGATGCTGGCCATGGTGTTTTTGTTTCCCTGGATCATCAATCAGGGGATGCGCTTTCATATGCGCATGATCCAGCACCGCAATGTACGTTTTTCTTTCGCGGGTTCATACGGCGAGGCCCTGGTGAACTTTATTCTGCTACCCGTTGCCAGCCTGTTCACCTTCTATTTGATGTTGCCTTGGGTGCTTAAGCGCATCGACGAATACCTGCACAGCAACATTCGCTACGGCGGCAAACCGCTGGAAGTAAAATTGCTGACCTCCAATTATTATGTCGCCGCGCTCACTGCAATCGCGGTCAGCATGATCGCCTTCTTTATTCTGGCATTGCTGGCGGGGCTGGGATTCGGTGGTCTTACCCTTGCCGGGGCCGATACGCAATCGGGGGCTATGCCGGTCGTTATGGGGGTGCTGTTTGCCGCCTTCTACTTTGTCGCCGTCGCCCTGGTTAGCGCTATTTACCAGGCCATGATCCGCAATCACCTGGTATCCTCCTGCCGCTTTGACAATGTCGCCGAATTCGAGTCAGACCTGAAAGTCGTCGACTACACCTTGCTGATATTGAGCAATACCATCGCCATCGTATGCACCTTAGGCCTGGCCTATCCCTGGGCGAAGATCCGAAAAACCGCCTTACTGGCCGACGCAACCCACGTGACCCTGATGCCGGGCATCAACGAACTCACGGATCAACAGGACGAGCAGACCGGCGCCTTCGGCGAGGAAGCCGCTAACGTCTTCGACATCGATATTTCGCTGGGCTGATAATGCTGATCCCCGGAAACTATTTTGAGCCCGGCTGCAGCCGCAGTCTGGCCTGTACGGCCGAACTTATCGGAACACGCGTCCAGTTACACGGCAAGGATGGCACAGCCTTGCAGTGCGACAGCGATTATAGGGTGGAACCGGGTTTGCCCGGCCTTGCCGACGAACTCATTTTTGCAGCCGGCGGGCGCTTTATTCCTTCCGAGGCGGGATTTCGCTGGCCTGAACCCGGCAAAGGGGATGCTATTCGCACCTTGGAGCAAAATAAATGGGCCGCGCTGGGTGCGCTGCTTGCCACCCCCTTGCTGCTGTGGTTGATATTTACCAGAGGCATTCCCGCGCTTGCGGTTTACAGCGTTGAATGGGTGCCCGATAAGGTCATAGAGCAGGCCGGCGAACAAGCGCTGCAGGCCATTGAAGCGCTGGCCCTCGAGCCGACCGAGCTTGACGAGGAAACGCAAAAGAATATCCGCAACGATTGGCAGCAACTGCTGGCACCGCTGGGGCTTGACCACACGCGTTACCGCCTTGCCTTCTACCATTCAGAGCCTCTCGGCGCCAACGCCTTTGCCCTGGTGAACGGACAGGTCATCGTCACCGATGATCTGGTCACCCTGCTGGCAGATCATCCCGATGCCATTAACGCGGTGCTGCTGCACGAAATCGGCCACGTATATCACCGCCACGGTCTAAGGCTCACGGCGCAATCGGCCGCCAGCTCAGTGGCCTTTGCTCTGTTGTTCGGTGATCTGGAGGGGATTGCTGAAGTGGTGTTAGGCTCGGGTTCTGTGTTGATGCAACAGCATTTCTCCCGCGACATGGAGCGCGAAGCAGATGCCTTTGCCCTTTCCCGCCTCTCAAGGCTCGGTAAACCCCCGGCCGCCTTCGCCGATGCCATCGATACCCTGATGGACGTCAAAGAAGAAAACCAGGCGCTTTGGGCCCGTTATCTTTCCAGTCACCCGGCCAGCGAGGAAAGGATCGCCGATGCCCTCAGCTATGACAAATGACAAATGTAAAAGGTAACCCATCGACTTAAACTCCGAGGCGGTTGCCGAGCGACACGCTTCGTTGCTGTACTCCTTGTCTTAAATGGGCCTTGATCCGGGAAAATTTGACGTCGGTCAGCGGCTTGCTTAAAAACAGGTCGAATCCGGATTGCGATGCCCGGCGAATGGTCAGCTTACTCTTGCTGGCGGTCAAAATAGCCAATGGCGTGCGCTTGTTCGGACCCTGGTTGGTTCTGATCTGGTACGCGATATTGATGCCGTCCGAATCGGGCAGGTAGACATCCATCAGGATCAGGTCAAAACGAACCGAAACCAGTTGTTTCAGCGCCTCGCGGCCGTTCATCACTTCGACCAGTTCGACTCCGGCAGCAAGCAAAAATTTGGTGCTAAGCGCCAGGGAAACCTCATCGTTATCAACCAATAGCACCTTAAGCGGCGCATTGGCAACGTTCGTATGTGCAGACGGGGGTTGCGGCTTTGCCTTTATGACCTTAGTTTCTTCGCCCTGTGTCAGTTCACTCTGGGTTTCCTTCACCGAGGTGATAAATTCGCCAAGCAGGCTCAGCGTTTTGTCCTGCAACCGCAGCAGTTCAGGACGGATTTCATCGGAACGTATCGACGACAACAGCTGTTTTATTTCCATTACATCGAGGGATTTTTTGCCCAGTTTATCGATCCTGTCATCGGTACTGTCCAAAATAGACTCAATTCGGGCAACCGAGTTGATGATGTGCGCCTTGACCTTTTTCTTCTGCTCTCCGGCCTGTTTGAGCAGCGCAGCCACCTCTTCGGAAATACTCATCTGACGCAGG
>JBNKEN010000233.1:0-12332 GCA_050288805.1 Pseudoalteromonas sp. | reverse complement strand
CTTGCTTTCGCCGCAATCGGCCTGCTGAGCGGCACCTTTGACGGCGCCTTTCTGGCGGCCACGCCGAGCCGATTGTTCGGCATTCTTTCGAACGCCACCCTGGTCGCGGTGCCGCTTTTCATCTTTATGGGTGTGATGCTGGAAAAATCCAAGGTGGCGGAAAACCTGCTTACCTCCATGGCGCTGCTGTTTGCCAAAAGCCGGGCCGGGATGGGTATTGCCGTGGTGCTGGTGGGGATGTTGCTCGCCGCAAGCACCGGGATCGTCGGCGCTACCGTGGTCACGCTCGGCCTTTTGGCGCTACCGACCATGCTGAAACGCGGCTACAGCGAGCAATATACCACAGGTATTATTGCCGCCACCGGTACCCTGGGGCAGATCATTCCGCCCTCCATCGCCCTGGTGCTGCTGGCCGACGTGCTGTCGAGCAGCTATCAGCAGGCGCAGCTGAAAATGGGGCTGTTTGCGCCGGAAACCGTGACCGTGGGCGACCTCTTTGCGGGGGCCATGCTGCCGGGACTGGTGCTGGTGGTGCTTTATATGCTCTATTCCTTGCTGCTCGGCAAGTTCAGGCCCGAGCGCATGCCGGCGCTGGAACAGGCGGATATCGACGAAATCAAGGCGCGTCGCAGCGGCGGTGTGTTAAGCGCGCTGGTGGCGCCGCTGATCCTGATTTTCCTGGTGCTGGGATCGATTTTGTTCGGCTTCGCAACGCCGACGGAAGCGGCGGCCATCGGCGCCATGGGCGCGTCCGTGTTGGCGCTGATCCAAGGCCAGTTTAACCTGGCGAACCTGACCCAGGTGATGCGGGAGACCCTGCGCGTGACCTCCATGGTGTTTATGATCCTCATCGGGGCTGCGATATTTTCTTCCGTGTTCCGCGGATTCGGCGGTGAAGAGCTGATCGCCCGTTTCTTCGAAAACCTGCCCGGCGGGGTGTTTGCCGCCGTGCTGGTGGTGATGCTGGTGGTGTTTTTGCTCGGGTTTATTCTCGACTTTATCGAAATCACCTTTGTGGTGGTGCCCCTGGTCGCCCCCGTGCTGCTGGCCATGGGGCTTGACCCGGTGTGGCTTGGCATCATGCTCGCCATCAACCTGCAAACCTCATTTTTGACACCCCCGTTCGGCTTTGCATTATTCTATCTTCGGGGGGTCACGCCGCCACAGGTGCTGACCTCCTCTATCTATCGCGGGGTGATCCCCTTTATTGTCATTCAACTGCTTCTGCTGATCCTGCTGGCCCTGTTCCCCTCGTTGGCGACCTGGCTGCCGGCGCAGCTGTATGGATAAGTAACAAGGATACGACCTATGAAACTGACAACCCTACTTACGTCACTGACATTGGCCCTGGCGCTCGCCGGATGCGGAGAATCCGCCGACAAGGGGGAGGGCGCAAGCAAGACCATGGCGGCTGGCGAGCAGGCACAGGCGCAGCATTTTGAGTGGAAACTGGTGACCAGCTGGCCGAAGAATTACCCCGGGCTCGGCACGGCGCCGGAGCACTTTGCCAAAATGGTGGAAGAAATGAGCGCCGGGCGACTGACCGTCAAGGTGTACGGCGCCGGTGAGATGGTGCCGGGTTTCGAGGTGTTCGATGCGGTGTCCAACGGTACCGCCGAAATGGGCCACAGCGGAGCCTATTACTGGAAGGGAAAAATCCCTGCGGCACAGCTGTTTTCGGCCATTCCGTTCGGCATGAACGCCCAGGAGATGAACGGCTGGCTGCATTACGGCGGCGGTCAGGAATTATGGCAGGAACTGTATGCGCCGTATAACCTGATCCCGGCGGCCGGGGGCAACTCGGGCGTGCAGATGGCGGGCTGGTTTAAAAAGGAAATCAACGGCATCGACGACCTTAAGGGGCTGAAAATGCGCATTCCGGGGCTCGGCGGTGAGGTGCTCAAGGAAATGGGTGGGGTGCCCGTGACGCTGACCGGCGGCGAATTGTTTACCGCGCTGCAGACCGGCGCCATCGACGCCACCGAATGGGTCGGGCCGTACAACGATCTGGCGTTCGGCCTGAATCGGGCGGCGGAGTTCTACTATTACTCCGGTTGGCATGAGCCGGGCACCACGCTGGAATTTATGATCAACAAGGACGCCTTTGCCAGCTTGCCGGACGATCTCAAGGCCATCGTCAATGTGGCGATGCGCGCCACCAATGCGGACATGCTCGACGAATACACTGCGCGCAACAACGCCGCGTTGCAAACCCTGCTGGGCAAACATGGGGTGAAAATGCGTTCCTTCCCGCCGGAAGTGATGCAGGCATTGAAACAGGCGACGCAAAAAGTGCTTGAACGCGAGGTTGCGTCCGACCCGGATTTTGCTAAAGTTTACGCCTCTTACAGCGCGTTTATGAAAGACGTGAAGCAATATCACGCGTATTCGGAAAAGGCCTATTACGAGAATCGTTAGGGACGGGCCGGCCCGTTCGGGCCAGCTCATCAGACCTGTGTAAATTGCATTACCCTTTAAACTAGCGCAAATTTTTCTGACAGATATGGAATCAAAAATGGTTATTAAGCCTAAAATCCGTGGATTTATCTGCACCAACGCACATCCGGCAGGCTGTGCCGCCCACGTTCAACAACAAATTGACTACGTAAAACAACAGGGAGCATTGGGTAACGGTCCTAAAAATGTACTGGTTATCGGTGCGTCCACTGGCTATGGTTTGGCTTCACGCATCGTGTCGGCGTTCGGCCACGGTGCCAAAACCTTAGGTATCTTCTTCGAAAAGCCGGGCAGCGAAAGCAAAACCGCGTCTGCGGGCTGGTACAACACCGCCGCATTCCAGCAGCAGGCCGAAGCGGCCGGTCTGTGGTCAAAAAACATCAACGGCGATGCGTTTTCTAACGAAATCAAGCAGCAGGCTATCGACACCATTAAGGCCGAAATGGGCAAGGTGGATCTGGTTATCTACAGCCTGGCGTCGCCGCGTCGTACCGATCCGAATACCGGTGAGGTGTATTCGTCGACCCTTAAGCCGATTGGCCAAACGGTGACCACCAAAAACCTGAATACCTCGAAGCGCGTTATCGACGAAGTGACCGTTGAAGCGGCGAACGAAGAGGAAATCGCCAACACCGTTAAGGTGATGGGCGGCGAAGACTGGGAAATGTGGATTGAAGCCCTGAAAGAAGCCGATGTGCTGGCGCAAGGGTTCAAGACCACGGCGTACACCTATATCGGTAAAGAACTGACCTGGCCAATCTACGGCCACGCCACTATCGGTAAGGCGAAAGAAGACCTGGATCGCGCTACCGCGACCATCAAGGCGTCGACCGCTGCGCTGCAAGGTGAGGCCTATGTATCATCACTGAATGCCGTGGTGACGCAGGCGAGCTCGGCGATCCCTATCATGCCTTTGTACATCTCTGCGCTGTTCAAGGTGATGAAGGGCGACGGCACCTATGAGGGCACCATCGAGCAGATCACAGCGCTGTTCAAGGAAAACCTCTACGGCGAGACGCCACGTTTTGACGACGGCGGTCACCTGTTCCAGAACTACAAAGAGCTGGAAGACGACGTCCAGGCGCGCGTTCAGACCGTATGGGACACCGTCACCACGGAAACCATCGACGAGCTGACCGACTATGTGGGTTATCACAACGAATTCCTGCATCTGTTCGGCTTTGGTCTTGACGGCGTTGATTATGACGCCGACGTGAACCCTGACGTCGAAATCGCCAACCTGGTGTAAAAAGCACATAGCTAAGTTTGAAAAATCCGCCCCTTGAGGCGGATTTTTTTATTCCCGCATTCGGACCGGTAGCGAGGCCCCAGGCAAAATTTGCCTTATTCATGTGGCGATTAGGCAGCAATTCTACTTTGGTCTATAGTGATTTTTGTTCTTGGTAACGGATCCATCCGGATTCTGCTTTTTACCGTATAAATTTTAGATTTACGCTCGCATAGTCAACTGGATTAATGTTAAAATCCGGCGGATATGTGAGGAGTTCGCTGCGTGGTTCTGTTGGGTGTCAGGCCAGACCAGTTTCGGCTTTACTGCCTTGACCGGACGACGTGAGTGGTAAGATTTTTCAGTTTCTTTCCGTTAATGTAATGCAAGTGCGTATGATCAACATAAAAAAAGGTCTGGATCTTCCGATAGAAGGCGCACCACAGCAAGTGATTCACGACGGCAATGCCGTTAAACGAGTTGCCGTGCTGGGTGAAGAATTTATTGGTATGCGTCCTACCATGCATGTCCGCGTGGATGACCAAGTCAAAAAAGGCCAGGTACTTTTTGAAGACAAAAAGAACCCAGGCGTCAAATACACTGCGCCAGCTGCTGGGGTAGTTAAAGAAATTAACCGTGGTGCTAAGCGTGTTCTGCAGTCCGTTGTGATTGAAGTCAACGGCAACGAGCAGATCACCTTCGACTCGTTCGCGGCGTCAGATCTAAACAATCTGGACCGTGAAAAGGTCAAGCAAATTCTGGTTGAATCAGGCTCGTGGCCGGCGCTTCGTACGCGTCCGTTCAGCAAGGTAGCGGCACTGGATGCAAATCCTAGCTCTATCTTCGTGACCGCCACGGATACCAACCCGTTGGCTGCCGATCCGGCAGTGGTGATCGGCGAAAACGCGGAAGCGTTTGAAGCGGGTCTTGCGGTTGTATCGCGTCTGACCGACGGCAAGGTATTTGTTTGTAAGAAGGCCGGAGCCCAAATCCCAAGCTCGTCAATCGCTCAGGTTGAAGTACACGAGTTCGGTGGCGTTCATCCGGCGGGCTTGGTAGGTACTCATATTCATCACCTTGACCCGGTATCGGCGTCTAAGCAGGTTTGGCACTTAGGTTACCAGGACGTGATCGCGTTCGGTAAGCTGTTCCTGACCGGTGAAATCTTTACCGACCGCGTAATTTCTTTAGCCGGTCCGTCTGTGAAGAACCCGCGCCTGGTTCGCACAGCGCTTGGCGCATCACTGGAAGACCTGACTGCCGGTGAACTGGAAGACGGTGACAACCGTGTGGTTTCCGGTTCGGTACTGAGCGGTAAAACAGCCTCTGGTGTTCACGCTTTCCTGGGTCGTTATCACGTGCAGGTTTCTGTGCTGCTTGAGGGCCGCGAGAAAGAGCTGTTCGGCTGGATCGCACCAGGTAGCGACAAGTACTCTGTTACGCGCACCTTCCTGGGACACCTGTCTCCGAAGCGTCTGTTCAAGATGACCACATCGACCGGTGGTTCTAAGCGTGCCATGGTGCCAATCGGCAACTATGAGCGTGTTATGCCGCTGGATATCCTGCCAACCCTGTTGCTGCGTGACCTGATTGCACGCGACACAGACAGTGCCATTGCACTGGGTGCGCTTGAGCTGGATGAAGAAGATTTGGCGTTATGTACCTTCGTTTGTCCGGGCAAATACGAGTATGGTTCAATCCTGCGCGACTGCCTGACCATCATCGAGAAGGAAGGCTAAGCAATGGGCTTAAAGAAATATTTAGAAGATATCGAACCTAATTTCTTACCCGGCGGTAAGCATGAAAAATGGTATGCGCTGTACGAAGCAGCCGCGACTATTTTCTACACGCCTGGTCATGTAAACAAGGGTGCGACTCACGTACGTGACAACATCGATCTGAAACGTATCATGATCCTGGTTTGGATGGCGACGTTCCCGGCGATGTTCTTCGGTATGTTCAACATCGGTCATCAGGCGTCTATGGCGCTGGCCAACGGTTTTGAACTGGCGAATTCATGGCAAGTAGGCCTGTTCCAACTGCTCGGCGGTGAGCTGACCGCAACGGCGGGCTGGGGCGCGAAAATGTTCTACGGCGCCTGTTTCTTCCTGCCAATCTATGCGGTGACCTTCATCGTGGGTGGTTTCTGGGAAGTGCTGTTTGCCTCTATCCGTAAGCACGAAGTGAACGAAGGCTTCTTCGTAACCTCGGTCCTGTTTGCCCTGATCCTGCCGGCGACGATTCCTCTGTGGCAAGTTGCCCTGGGTATCACCTTCGGTGTGGTTATCGCGAAAGAGGTATTCGGTGGTACGGGCCGTAACTTCCTGAACCCGGCTCTGGCGGGTCGTGCTTTCCTGTTCTTCGCATACCCTGCGCAAATCTCCGGCGACACGGTTTGGACTGCGGTTGATGCCTTCTCCGGCGCAACCATGCTGGGCCAGGCGGCGACCGGCGGTCTGGATTTCAACAACATGGCCCTGTGGTGGGATGCGTTCTACGGCTTTATCCAAGGTTCTGTGGGTGAAACCTCTACGCTGGCAATCGCCATCGGTGGTCTGTTCCTGATCTACGTGCGTATCGCTTCATGGCGCATCGTCGGCGGCGTAATGGCGGGTATGATCCTGACCTCACTGCTGCTGAACATGGTTGGTTCTGACACTAACCCTGCGTTTGCTATGCCGTGGCACTGGCATTTGGTACTGGGTGGCTTCGCCTTCGGTATGTTCTTCATGGCGACCGACCCTGTATCTGCGTCGTTTACCGACAAGGGTAAGTGGGCCTACGGTGCACTGATCGGCTTTATGGTCGTGATGATCCGTGTGGTGAACCCTGCATACCCAGAGGGCATGATGTTGGCCATTCTGTTCGCTAACCTGTTTGCCCCATTGTTCGATCATTTCGTAGTTCAAGCGAACATCAAGAGGAGATTGGCGCGCAATGTCTAGTAACAACGAATCTATCGGTAAAACGCTAGGCGTAGTTGTCGCACTCTGTTTAGTGTGTGCGATCGTGGTGTCATTCGCCTCGGTTCAACTGCGTCCGCTGCAGCAAGCCAACAAAAACAAAGATATTCAACGTAATATCCTGGCCGTTGCCGGTTTCGATAAAGTGACCGATGTTGAAGGTACCTTCAAGCAAAACATCGAAGCACGCGTTATCGATATGGCCAGCGGCGAGTTCACCGAGACGGATCCTGCCCTGTTCGATTTCGAAAAGAGCAAGTTCGACGCGAAAATCAGCTTCAAACTTGAGAAAGAAGCCGATGTAGCCGGTATCCAGCGTATGACCAAAGAATCGCCTGTGTACTTCGTTAAAGAAGCAGACGGTTCTATCAAAACCATCGTACTGCCAATCCAGGGCTATGGCCTGTGGGGTGTAATGTATGGTTTCCTGGCGCTGGAAAGCGATGCCGAGACGATTAAGTACATCAACTTCTTCAAGCACAGCGAAACGCCTGGTCTGGGTGGTGAAATCCAGAACCCGGTTTGGGATGCGACCTGGGCTGGTAAGAAACTGCCTGTTGACCTGGTAAAGGGCACGGCCGGCAGCGATGCACATAAGATCGATGGTCTGTCCGGTGCGACCCTGACATCTAAGGGTGTTGACCACACGGTTGACTTCTGGACGGGTGAAAACGGCTTTGGACCTTTCCTGGCTAAAGTACGTGCAGGAGAATTAAAGTAATGGCTGATACTAAAGAAATGAAGTCGGTCCTGTTTGGCCCGATTTTATCAAACAACCCCATTGCACTGCAGGTACTGGGTATCTGTTCTGCGCTGGCGGTAACCTCAAGCCTGAAAAACGCGCTTATCATGTCGGTTGCACTGACTTTGGTAACGGCGTTCTCAAGCTTGTTTATCTCGATTATCCGTAACCAGATCCCGTCAAGCGTACGTATCATCGTGCAGATGACGATCATCGCGTCATTGGTTATCGTGGTTGACCAGATCCTGCAGGCCTTCTCGTATGCCACGGCAAAAGAGCTGACGGTATTCGTAGGTCTGATTATCACCAACTGTATCGTAATGGGTCGTGCAGAAGCGTATGCGATGAAGTCGCCGCCGCTGATGTCTTTCCTCGACGGTATCGGTAACGGTCTGGGTTACACCGCTATGCTGCTGACGGTCGGTTTCATTCGTGAACTGTTCGGTAAGGGCCAGCTGTTCGGTGTGGATATCATCCCGCTGGTTAAAGACGGCGGCTGGTATCAGCCTATGGGTCTTCTGATCCTGCCACCTAGCTCTTTCTTCATCATCGGTCTGATCATCTGGGGTCTGCGTACCTACAAGAAAGACCAGGTAGAAGCGAAGGCGTAAGGGGAGAATCATGGAACATTATATTAGCTTATTCGTAAAAGCGGTTTTCATTGAAAACTTGGCTCTGTCATTCTTCCTGGGTATGTGTACCTTCCTGGCGGTGTCCAAGAAGGTCACCACTGCGCTGGGTCTGGGTATCGCGGTTATCGTGGTACTGGGTATCTCTGTACCGGTAAACCAGGTTGTTTACCACGCGGTACTGGCTCCGGGTTCACTGGAATGGCTGGGCTACCCTGATGTAGACCTGAGCTTCCTGCGTTTCCTTACCTTCATCGGTGTAATCGCAGCCCTGGTACAGATCCTTGAAATGGCGCTGGACAAGTTCTTCCCGGCTCTCTACAACGTGCTGGGTATCTTCCTGCCGCTTATCACGGTTAACTGTGCGATCTTCGGTGCGGTTTCTTTCATGGTTGAGCGTAACTACAACTTCGGTGAATCTGTGGTCTTCGGCCTGGGTTCAGGTGTGGGTTGGGCGCTGGCCATCACGACCCTTGCCGGTATCCGTGAGAAGATGAAATATGCCGACGTGCCTGACGGTCTGCGTGGTCTGGGTATTACCTTTATCACCGTGGGTCTGATGGGTCTTGGCTTTATGTCATTCTCTGGTATTTCACTGTAAGGTAGCGAGGATAAATCATGAGTGAGATTTTCTTAGGCGTTGGTGTATTCATCGCTATCGTCGTGATGCTGGTTTTAGTCATCATTGCGGCTAAATCCAAGCTGGTTCCGACCGGTGACGTGACCATCGGCATCAATGGCGATGCCGCAAAAGGCATCACCACACAGCCGGGTTCTAAGCTGCTGGGCGCTCTGGCGAATGCGGGTATCTTCGTATCGTCGGCCTGTGGCGGCGGCGGTTCATGTGGCCAGTGTCGCGTGCACATCAAATCGGGCGGCGGTGATATCCTGCCTACCGAACTGGATCATATTTCCAAGGGTGAAGCCCGTGAAGGCTGCCGTCTGGCATGTCAGGTCGCGGTTAAAAACGACATGGAAATTGAACTGGAAGAGTCTATCTTCGGTATCAAAAAGTGGGAATGTACCGTTATCTCTAACGATAACAAGGCCACCTTCATCAAGGAGCTTAAACTGGCTATCCCTGATGGTGAGTCAGTGCCGTTCCGCGCCGGTGGTTACATCCAGATCGAAGCGCCTGCGCACCATGTTAAGTATGCCGACTACGATATTCCTGCCGAATACCGTGCAGACTGGGAGCGTTTCGGCTTCTTCAACCTGGAATCTAAGGTAGACGACGAAACGATCCGTGCATACTCAATGGCGAACTACCCGGAAGAATTCGGCATCATCATGCTGAACGTGCGTATCGCAACTCCGCCGCCTAACAACCTGACCCTGCCTTGCGGTAAGATGTCTTCGTACATCTGGTCGCTGAAAGCCGGTGACAAGGTGACGATTTCTGGTCCGTTCGGTGAGTTCTTCGCCAAAGACACGGATGCGGAAATGGTCTTCATCGGTGGTGGTGCCGGTATGGCGCCGATGCGTTCGCACATCTTCGACCAGCTTAAGCGTCTTAAGTCTGACCGTAAGATGAGCTTCTGGTACGGTGCTCGTTCTAAGCGTGAAATGTTCTATGAAGACGACTTCAACGGCCTGGCGGCCGAGAACGACAACTTTGAATGGCACGTTGCGCTTTCCGATCCTCAGCCCGAGGACAACTGGGAAGGCTACACGGGTTTCATCCATAACGTACTGTATGAAAACTACCTGCGTGACCACGATGCACCGGAAGATTGTGAATTCTACATGTGTGGACCGCCGATGATGAACGCGGCCGTTATCAACATGTTGAAAGACCTGGGCGTTGAAGACGAAAACATCCTGTTGGATGACTTCGGCGGCTAACCGTCTATCACATAAACCAAATTTTGGTTAGAATTGAGGCTTCTTGACCCAGGTTAAGAAGCCTTTTTTATTTCCCTACACATAGATGGAATACAGATGAGAGCGACACGAAGACATTGGTTCGCGGGCTTGCTGACGGCGGCCTTATTTCTCACCCTCGGCGGCTGCGACAAGGCCGAACAGGCGGCCACCCAAGAGGTGCTGTTGCAGGGTAAAACCATGGGCACGACCTTCCACATCAAGGTGTTCGTTCCCGAGGA
This sequence comes from Pseudoalteromonas sp., assembly GCA_050288805.1. Lineage (GTDB taxonomy): Bacteria > Pseudomonadota > Gammaproteobacteria > Enterobacterales > Alteromonadaceae > Pseudoalteromonas. The sequence goes on along the minus strand of JBNKEN010000233.1, from coordinate 2,208 downwards.
AAAACTACCGAGTATGAACCTGTTCAGTGAGGTCAAGGACGTGTTGGCCGAGGTGAACCAGTCGATGTCGACCTATATTCCCGATTCCGAGATCAACCGTTTTAACGCCTTGCCCGCCGGTGAGGTGATGCCGCTGAGCGATGATTTCCGCAAGGTGGCCGCGGAATCGATTCGCCTCGGGATCTCGACCAAGACTCTGGATGTCACCATGGGTCCGTTAATCGACCTATGGGGCTTCGGCCCCGACAAGCGCCCGAGCAAGCGTCCGAGCGACGAGGTGCTGGCGGGCATGCTGGAGAAGATAGGCGTCGACAAGCTGGTGCTGACGGAGCAGGGGCTGATGAAAACCGTCGACGGGCTGGAGCTGTCGTTTTCCGCCACCGCAAAGGGCTACGGCATCGACAAGGTGGCCGAGCTGCTGGAGAGCAAAAATCTGCATGATTACATGATCGAAATCGGCGGCGAGCTGCGCGTTTCGGGCGCCAAGCCGGGCAACCAGCCCTGGGTGATCGCCATCGAGCAGCCGGAAGCCGGCGAGCGCAATGTACACCGCACCCTGGAGCCCGGCACCAACGGCATCGCCACCTCCGGTGACTACCGTATCTTCTACGAGATGGAAGGGCATACCTATACCCACCTTATCGACCCGGCCACCGGGATGCCGGTAAAGCAGGATCTGGTCTCCGTTACCGTGCTGCATCCGAGCGCCATGACCGCCGACGGTCTGGCGACGGCGCTGACCGTGATGGGCACCGAGCGTGCCAAGGCCTATGCCAGCGAGCATAACCTGGCGGTGTATCTGATCAGCAAGACGCCGGAGGGCCTTAAAACCTGGTCCAGCCCCGCCTATGCGCCTTATCTGTAGGCTCACGGGATAAATCCAGCTAATACTTGGTCTAAACACAGTGCGGGGGTATAATCCGCCCCCAAGCACAGAGTTCGTTTCGTATCTTTTCCGTTTCAGAGGGGCCGCACATGTCTGTTTTCCTTTTAACCTTCGCTTTGTTGATCCTGGTGATCGTCGCCATGGCGGTGGGTGTTATCGTGCAGAAGAAAACCATGTCGAGCAGCTGCGGCGGTATGGGCGCCATGGGCATCGACAAGGTTTGCGACTGCGACGACCCTTGCGACAAGCGCAAAAAGCGTATGAAAAAAGAAGAGATGTGGAAGGAAAACCAGATCCTTTGATTTGGTGACCTGAAAAAGAAAATAAGAAGCGGACCTTAGGTCCGCTTTTTTTGTTGCTGAATAAAATCCCCGGCTAAACGCCGGGACTTTACTCATGGTCCCGGATATGACTCAGACTCTGTCTGCATCTTGTGCGCAGCCTGAAGCGGCTTCTTCGTTCGGGGCTATGATACGGATCGAATCGTAATCCGCCGCGGGACGGGTTTCATTGAGCGCGTTTTCGAAACGGCTGCCCGCCTGGCCGATTTTATCGCCCTGGGCCTCAATGGCGGCGAAATCGCTGTCGTGTTCACGCATCAGGGCCTCAAGTTTTTTCCCTGCATTCTCAAGCTCGGCAAAGCGCTCGTGATGAATAAGGGTGCTGTCCTCTTGTTCAATCACCGCGAGTTTGGCGAGGCGTTCCATTTCCTTGCCGTAGTCATTGGCCTGCTGCTCGATATCCTTGATTGGGATTTCCAGGGTTCTCATCGTCTTTTCCAGTGCCTGCAGCGCCCGGTAGCTTGCCAGTTGGTTGTCCGTCATGGGCTGGGTTTCAACGAGTCGGCAGTTTTGAAAGTAGGCGATGCGGTAACCGTTGTTTGACGGATCGGCTTCGGCCCTGTTGGCAACCGAAACAAGGGTCAGCAGGCTGAGGCCGACGGCTGAAAGGTAGATGAGTTTCATAACGGGTTCCTTTTGATTTTGCGGTTCAAAAGGTTAGTCGCGGGCGCGTGTAAAATGGTTTGAATATATGCGCGAAAAGAAAATAACGGGCGGCGTTTGCTGCCCGCAAAAGTACTTACGGCCGTTAGGCCTTAAAGGTTATAGAGCAGCTTATTCAGCCCTTCCGCCACTATCATATGGTGGTTACGCGTCTCAGCCATGCCGTAGTCGGCGCGCTTAATGGTATCGACATAATGCCACTCGGCGTCGGCCTTCTCGGCGCTGAAGGTGACCGTCAAATAGCCGCGGTTGGCGAGGTTGGTGTAGGCCAGGTGGTCGACCAACAGCTTGATCACCTGCTCCGTCTGGCCGAGGGCC
>JBNKEN010000232.1:0-2439 GCA_050288805.1 Pseudoalteromonas sp. | reverse complement strand
GCATTACAATATTTAGTAGGGGCAGTTTTGTGGGGTATACAGGGACTCAAAAATCCTGAGCTAGACAGTGCTAAATGTAAAAAAATTAATATATTTCTTCTTGTTATGGCTAGTATTAAACTCATTATGATGGGTTCTGCTTATGTGGTACTGGCATTTGCTACTAAAAGTTTATGGTGGTAATGCTAACTAACAAGCGCATGAATGAGTGGACGTCTAAAGCTTGGCTGACGCTCGTTCCTCGCTGATTTTAGCCAAGCTTAATCCGCCCATTATGCGGGCGTTGCAGTCCGCTCCTTGCTCTCAACCGACCCCAGGTCAGTTTTTGCTTTTAAAGTTCCGGCATTTATCGGCGTGCGGTATTTTTTCAGCCGCGCTTTTGTTATTTTCTATTCCAATGTTTTTCGGCCGGTTGGTTTTATGCGCTTCTTTTATTTCCTGTTATTTCCGATTTTTTCGTTCGCTGCAAATGCCGCTGAAATCAAGGTCGGTGCCGAGCAGCTGGACAAATACCTGCCGTTGCTGAAGGAAAAGCGGGTTGGCTTATTGGTAAACCATACGTCTCGTGTGGGCGAGGGTCATCTGGTGGATGTGCTGCTTGAGCGCGGCGTCGACGTTGAGACGATATTTTCCCCGGAGCACGGTTTTCGCGGCGATGCGGATGCCGGGGCGGTGGTGGAAAACGGCATCGATACGAAAACCGGGCTGCCGGTTGTGTCGCTCTACGGTAAGCACAAGCGGCCGTCTGCGGACGCAATGAAAAAGCTGGATGTGGTGCTGTTCGATATTCAGGATGTCGGGGCGCGCTTCTATACCTATATCAGTTCGATGCATTACATGATGGAGGCGGCGGCCGAAAGCGGCGTGTCCTTTATCGTGCTCGACAGGCCGAACCCGAACGGCGCCTATGTCGACGGGCCGGTGCTTGACCCGACTTTTCGCTCCTTTGTCGGGCTCGATACCATTCCCTTGCTGCACGGCATGACGGTGGGGGAGCTGGCACGAATGATAGCGGGCGAGGGCTGGCTGAATACCGAGAATACCCTCGATCTCACCGTGATCCCGGTCGGCGGCTATCACCGCGATATGCCTTATGTGCTGCCGGTCAAACCCAGCCCGAACCTGCCCAACGAGGCGGCGGTCAGGCTTTACCCCTCGCTGTGTTTCTTCGAGGCGACGCCGGTGAGTGTCGGCAGAGGCACAGAGTTTCCGTTTCAGGTGATAGGCCACGACAAGGTGGCGCTTGGCGATTTCGGCTTTACCCCGCAATCGATGGTTGGGGCGGCTTCGCCCAAGCTTAATGGTATGGCGCTGAAGGGGCGGGATCTGCGCGAAAGCGCCATGCGCGGATTAGACCTTTCGCTCTTTATCGATACCTTCAAGCGTTTTAAGCACGCCGGGGTGACGTTTTTTCAGTCCCCGGAGTTTATGGACAAACTGGCCGGCAGCGACGGCCTGAGAAAGGCCATCGAGGCCGGGCAAAGCGAGCAGGCCATTCGGGCCGGTTGGCAAGTGGATCTTGCGCGCTTTCGAAAGGCGCGCAAACCCTACCTGCTGTATCCCGATATGGAGGTTCAGTATTGAGGCTTAGTCGAGCCAGGCGGGGATCGGATCCATCGCCAGCAATTGATCGTAGTCGATACGCGGGCGCACCACGGCGAATTGGTCGCCCTTGACCAGCACCTCGGGGGCGTTCAGGCGACTGTTGTAGTGTGACGCCATCACCGCACCGTAGGCCCCGGCGCCCATAATGGCCACCAGGTCGCCGGGCTGACAGCGCGGCAATGTGCGATCCTTGGCGAAGGTGTCGCCGGTTTCACACACCGGCCCCACCACATCATAGGTAGTGAGTTCGCCCTTGGCTTCGAGCGGTGCGATGTGATGGTAGGCGTCGTACATGCTGGGACGCACCAGATCGTTCATGGCGGCGTCCAAAATCAGGAAGTCGCGCGCCTCGCCCTGTTTGACGTAAATAACCTTGGACACCAAAATCCCGGCGTTGCCGACCAGGGAGCGTCCCGGCTCGATGATGATGCGACAGCCGAGGTCGGCCAAATGGGTTTCGGCCAGTGCGGCGTAGTGCTCTATGTCCGGCTCGTTTTCATGCTCGCCGTAGTTGATGCCGAGCCCGCCGCCGATATCGATCACCGTAATGGCGATGCCGTCCTGTTTAAGCGCTCGCACCAGCTCTGCAACCTTGGCAAAGGCGTGGCCGAAGGGGGCGAGGTTGGTGAGCTGGGAGCCGATATGCACGTCGACGCCGACCACCTCTATGCCCTTCAGCGAGGCCGCCTTGCGGTACAATGCAGGGGCTGATTTGATGGGAATGCCGAATTTGTTTTCCGATTTTCCCGTGGTGATCTTGGCGTGGGTATCGGCCTCGACATCCGGATTGACGCGAATGGAAATACGGGCGCTGCGGCCGAGCTCGCAGGCCAC
>JBNKEN010000231.1:0-5030 GCA_050288805.1 Pseudoalteromonas sp. | reverse complement strand
GAATGCTTTCCAGCACCACCTTCTGAGTCTGCCCCAGGTAGGCGGGAGTCACGGACTGGCTGCCGGGGTCCACCTTGTCGCTGAACATACCGGCCATCCAGGCGACGGCACCGAGGATCACCACAAACGCCAGGATAATACTGATTGCACGTTGCTTAGCTTGCATACTCTACTCCCTTTTGCGGCGTTGTTTCTTTTTCACTGCCGGCAAACACTAAATAATAAACCAAAGGTACGACCAATAACGAAAACAGCGTGGAGGCGATGATGCCGAAGATAATGGCAATCGCCAGGCCGCTGAATACCGGGTCCAGGGTGATCACCAGGTTACCCAGCAAGGTAGTGCCGGCGGTCAGCAACACAGGGCGCATCCGCACCTGACCGGCCGCGACCAACGCATCCTTGATGTTCATGCCCTCACCCCGGGCCTGATTGATGAATTCAACCAGAATCAACGAGTTGCGTACCACGATACCGGCCAGGGCTATCATACCTATCATCGCCGTTGCGGTGAACAACACGGGCTCCGGCGCACCGGCGATGGTGCGTTCACCGAACTGGTTGAGCACCCAGAAGCCCGGCATGATACCTATGATTGTCAGCGGAATGGCCGACATGATGATCAAGCTCAGACTGACCGAACGGGTCTGAACACGCAGAATCACGAAAATGGCTGCCAGGGCAAACGCAAAGGCGATACCCATATCGCGGAATACCCGAATGGTGATGCGCCATTCACCCTCGCCACCGAACCGCATTTCGGTACCGGCGGGAAGCTGCCAATAGTCGCCGCCACCGCTTTGCATAAAGAAGCTGCGCGACATCCAGTCGGATACCCCGGCACTGGCCGGCAATTGGGCATCGGCAGGCAATTCGTCACTGCTGACATCGGCGATGACTTCCGCCGGCGTGCGACCGTTCAGCTCTGCCATTACGTAAATAACGCGACGGAGATCCTTATGGCTGATGATCGGGTCCACCTCCAGGGTTTTCATCTCTCCCAGTTCGGACAGCGCAACCAAGGGCAGCGGCGCGTTTTTCAGGCCGTAGTCGTCGCTGGTTTTTGCCAATTCGAGGCGTCCGCGCACCTGTAAGGCGAGCAGCTGTTCCAGCTGGTTGCGCGCACTAAACGGCAGCTGCATTACGATCGGCAACGGCTGGTTTTCTTCCCTGTCGTGAATGATCCCCGGGCTCATGCCCTGGTTCGCCAACAGCAATGTCTGGGCGATATCCGCCGCGGCGATGCCGGAAAGGGCCGCCTTATCCTGCTCGATCACAAAGCGCTCAAGCGGCTGGGTGGCCGCCAGACTGGTATCCACCTCAACCACATGAGGTTCGCGCGCCAGCCGCTCGGCCACCTTATGGGCCGCGTCACGGTGCGTTTCATCGCTGATAAAGGGATCCGCATACACTTCCGCAACCAAAGTGCTGAGCACCGGCGGACCCGGCGGCACTTCAACCACCTTGATACGGGTGTCGCCCTGGCTCAACGGCGCGACCAGTTCGCGCAGCCTCAGCACCACCGCGTGTGACTGGTGCTCGCGCTCGCTTTTATCGAGCAGCAATAAGCGCAGTTCACCCAGATGCGGCGCCTGACGGCGATAATAACCGCGCACCATGCCGTTGAAATCCATCGAGGACGGCTTGCCGACAAAACTGGCCACCGCGGTGATTTCATTGACCCCGGAAATCATCTCTTCGACCCGTCGAGCCATTGCCGCGGTTTCTTCCAGCGCAGTGCCTTCCGGCATGTCGATCAAAATCTGTACTTCGTTCTTGTTGTCGAACGGCAGCAGTTTCAGGGGGACGGCGCGGAATACCGGCAGGGCGGCGCTCAGCATAAACAGCACCAGCACGCCCCAAAGTATCATCTTGGCGCGCGAACGCGATTCCAGTAACGGCCGCAGCACACGCCCGTAAATGCCATCGCCCTGGCTAACATCCTCTTCTTCTCCCTCACCCTCGCGCTTCAACAGCTTGAGCGCCAACCAAGGGGTTACCAGGAAGGCGACGAAGGTAGACAGCATAACGCTGGCCGGCACGTTAAAAGCCATGGGGGCCATATAAGGGCCCATCATGCCGGTAATAAAGGCTAGCGGAATAAAGGCCATGACGATCGTCAGCGTCGACATCAGCAGGGGTACGCGAATTTCGCTGATCGCCGCCACGATTTGCTGGCTTTTGTCGCCCTTGCGACGGATAAAACGACTGATGTTGTCGATGCCGGTAATGGGATCGTCAACCAACAGGCCCAACGACAGGATCAACGCAAACAGGGTTACCCGGTTAATGGTGTAGCCAAAGGCGAAATCGAGCAGCAGGGTGATGCCGTAACAGATGGGCACCGCCAGACCGACCACGATGGCCGGACGCCAGCCGAGAAAAACGCCGACAAACACCACCACGGTGAATACCGCAAACGCCAGGCTCTGGGTCAGGTCATTCACCTTGCCGTCGGCGGTCTGGCCGTAATCACGAAGGATTTGATAGCCCACTTGCGGCGGCAGAATACGCTGGCTCAGCTCGGTCATGGTGCGATGTACTTCTTCGGCCACGGCTACCGCATTGGTGCCGGGCTGTTTCGCAACGCTGAGCGTTACCATAGGCAATTCGCGCGCGTTATCGGCGTTGCCTTTATCCGTGTAGGATAACCACTGGTAACTTTCCGGCTCACTGGGGCCGTCGCGTACTTCCGCCACATCCCTTAGCAGCACGCTCTTACCGTTGACCACGTTGATCACTAGTCCAGGAAGCTGCTGTGCGCTGTACAGCGCGTCGCCGGATTCAAGCAATATTTCCTGATCGCCGCTACGCAGCGAACCGACGCGGGCTACCTGGTTGGAGACCTGGATTGCGTTGAACACATCCACCGCCGTTGTCTGGTGTGCCGCCAGCGCCGTGGCATCAAGCAGCACCTGCACCTGACGGGTACGGTTGCTGATCACCTTCACCTCGCTGGTGTCGGGGATCTGTTGCAACTGGGTCGACAGTTCCTCGGCAAAGCGTCCCAACTCGAAATCGCTGTAGAGTGAAGGATCTTTGCTGTAAAGACCCAGCATCACGATCGGAACATCGTCGACCTCGATGGGCTTAACCTGCCACTGGCTGACGATGGCGGGCATCTGCTCCTGGTTCGCGTAAAGCTTGGTATAGGTGTTGAGTATCGCCCGTTCCCTGTCTTCACCGACATAGAAGCGCAGGTTGACCACGGCACCGCCGGTCTGGGTGGTGGAATAAACGTGTTCCACTCCCGGGATCTGCGCCAGCAGTTTTTCCATCGGCGTGGTGACCTGGCGTTCAACCTGGCCGGCGTTGATATTCGGAGTTGAAACCCGGATTTCTAACAGGGGCACGACAATTTGCGGCTCCTCCTCCCGCGGCGTACTGTTCAGCGCAAACAGGCCGAACAGGATTGCCAGGACGAAGATCACCATGGGTAGACGACCGCTGAGGGCGGCCTGAACGCTTCGATCTATCGGATGCTGCATTCCCATTCCTATTGGCAAAATAACTGATATAACTGGTTCAACAATGCGCTTACCTTGGGCTCGACGACCCGGTAATAAATCGTTTGCCCGTCACGCCGGGTAGCGACAATACCGGCCTTGCGCAGGCTGGCCAGATGCTGAGACAAGGCCGACTGGGTCAGGGGAACCGTGTCATTAAGCTCACTGACACTCATTTCCTCCTGCTGCAAACGACAAAGAATCATCAGGCGATTCCTGTTTGCCAGCAGTTTCAACATCCCTTCGGCGTGTACGGCATTCTGTTCCATTTCGTTAAGATCTATATTCATCTCGGCGACCTTTGAAATTGACTCAAGATCCGAGTATAAACATATAGATGAGCTAAGTCTAATATTAGACATTGCTAAATTAGATAATTCTAATATACTAAATTCGATCAAAACTCGGAAAAGTATAGAGGTAATTTATGAAACTGAACGAAATGCTGCGCCTGATTGCCGGCGTTATGGTGCTCGTCTCCCTGCTGCTGACCTATTATGTCCACAGCAACTGGGTGTGGTTTACCGTGTTTATCGCTGCTAACCTTATCCAGTCGGCCTTTACTCGCTGGTGCCCTATGATCACTATGTTAAGAAAGTTAGGCGTGGAGGAATAACATGCTTACCCCGATCCCGGAATTACTGAAGACCATTGCCCCGCAACAGCGTCGCATCAGCGCCGTTGAAGCCAAGCAGGAACTGGCGGAAAACCACGGCCTGCTAATCGACGTACGCGAACCGGCAGAACATGCCACCCGCGCGGCCGTTGGCGCGATCAATATTCCGCGCGGCGTGCTGGAAATGAAGCTGATGGAGATCGAAAAAGATCCTGCCCGCCCCATTTACCTGCACTGCGCATCCTCGGCGCGCGCCACCCTGGCGGCAGAGGCGCTGAGCCGGGTCGGTTACGAAAACGTCACCGTGATCTCCTGCATGGCGGATGAAGTCTGTAACGTCTTCTAAAAAGCAGGCGGTGTCAAACCACACAAAAAAGCAGCCAATCGGCTGCTTTTTTGTTTTCGCTGTAGGTATCTATTTAACGTGCCTCGCCTGCGGCTTCCTCCGGCAACTCCTCTTCTTCCCTCGCCCGTTCAACAAAGACGGTGGCAAGTAACACCACAATTACGCAAGCGGACAGAATGCTCTTAAGCAACGGATAATTGTGATATACCAGACTCCAGCTCCAGAACTGCTTGGCAAAGGTCTCATCGACACCGAGAAACTCCATATTGCGGATAAAGTTTTCTCCGAGCGCCGCCAGATCCACCAGGATAAACAGCGCATAGACGCCGACCAGCAATATATCCGCATGGGTCAGGTAAAGCCTGTCCTGTAACGGCGATTCCAGACTTTTCAGCCAGCGTCGCGACAGGCGTAAACGGTTTTTACACAGATAAAGAATGGCAAAATCGATTACCGCGTGAAAGCTATAAATCACACCATTGACCCAAACAGCTGGGTACTGATCTGGCACAAAGTGATCAACAACAGAAAAAATAGCCTGTTCTATTACAGTCAGAACAAT
>JBNKEN010000230.1:0-22077 GCA_050288805.1 Pseudoalteromonas sp. | reverse complement strand
GGTTCCCCCTGATGTTCGACCAGGCAAAAATCGGCATCCTCAAGCGCAAAGCTCAGGCTGTTTTCATGGGTCGTCCAGGTCGCCTCGTCTTCCTTGTTCACCACCACCAGCTCGGCATCGTTGTAGATGCGCTGCTTGGCGGCGATGTAGTCGGCAAAACTCAGGTAGCGGTCCATATGATCTTCGGACACATTGAGTATGGTCGCCGCCCGGGTTTTCAGGCTGAAGGTGGTTTCGAGCTGAAAGCTCGATAATTCAAGCACGTAAACGTCATGTTCTTGTTCATCGTCGAGCAGATCCAGCACCGCGGTGCCGATATTGCCGCCGAGTCCTGTTCTCAGTCCCGCGTGGCTCAGCACCTCGTGGGCGAGCGTCACGACGGTCGACTTGCCGTTGGAACCGGTCACCGCAATCACGGGTTTGTCGTTGAGACGGGCGAACAGTTCAATATCGCCGTATACCTCAACCCCGGCGGAGACGGCGTCCTGCACCTCGGGGGTCGCCAGGGCAATGCCCGGGCTGATGATGATCACATCGGTGTCGTCCAGGTCGGCGTCAGTCAACGGGCCGAAACGGGTTTCAAGGTCCGGCGCGTGCTGAGCAAGCCACTCAAGCCCCGGCGGATTGACGCGGCTGTCCACCACCTTGGGCGCAATGCCGTGGCGCACTAAAAAACGCACAATGCCCAGACCGGTCACCCCCAGTCCGAGCACAGTAATTCGCTGTTGTTTTAGCTGCTCTAAGTAATTCATTTACCTGATCTTCAAGGTGGCCAATCCGGCCAATACCAAAATAATCGAAATAATCCAGAAACGGACGATCACCCGAGGCTCCGGCCAGCCCTTCAATTCGTAGTGGTGGTGAATCGGCGCCATACGGAAAATACGCTCGCCACGAAGTTTGTAAGAGCCGACCTGCAGGATCACCGACAGCGCCTCCATCACGAACACCCCGCCCATGATCACCAACACCAGCTCCTGACGCACCAGTACGGCGATGATGCCGAGCGCGCCGCCAAGGGCCAGGGAACCTACATCGCCCATGAATACCTGGGCCGGGTAGGTGTTGAACCACAGGAAACCGAGACCCGCACCGACAATAGCGGTACACACCACCACCAGTTCACTGGCCATCGGCAGATGCGGAATATGCAGGTAGGACGAGAAATTCACGTTGCCCGACACGTAGGCGATGATTGCCAGCGCCGAGGCCACCAATATGGTGGGCACGATAGCCAGACCATCGAGACCGTCGGTAAGGTTCACCGCATTCGAGGTGCCGACGATGACGAAATAGGTCATCACTATATAGAACAGGCCCAATTGCGGCATTACGTCCTTGAAGAAGGGCACCACCAGGGCGGTTTCACTGGCTTGCTGCGACGTCGCATAAAGGGCAAACGCCACCACCAGCGCAATCACCGACTGCCAAAAGTATTTCCAACGTGCGATCAGACCATTGGGGTCCTTGCGGATCACCTTACGGTAATCGTCGATAAAGCCCACCACGCCCAGGCTGCCGATCACGAACAGGGTGGCCCAAACGTATTTGTTGCTAAGATCCGCCCACATCAGGGTGCTGGTAAAAATCGACCCCAGGATCAGGATCCCGCCCATGGTCGGGGTGCCCGACTTGGACAGATGCGACTGGGGACCGTCGTCGCGCACCGTCTGACCGATCTGCATTTTTTGCAGCGCCCGGATCAGCTTAGGGCCAAAATAAAGCGATAACAGCAACGCCGTTAAAATGCCCAAAATCGCCCGTACCGTGAGGTATGAAAAGACGTTGAAACCACTGTAATACTGGGTCAGGTATTCCGCCAGCCAGACTAACATTCTTTATCTCCATCAATGACCTGCTGCTGGCCACTGGCAATTAAATCTTGAACTAAAAGCTCCATCCGTGAACTACGTGATCCCTTCACGACAACCGTGGTTTTTTCTGCGATATGGGAAAGATCCTCCGTCATCTGTGCCAGCAGCTTGTCGCGCTGGGAGAAATGACGACCGGCCTGTTGATACACATCGCTGGCGTAACGGCTTAATACGCCCAGAGTGTAAACCTGGTGAATGCCCCTTTGCTTGGCATATTCACCGATTTCCTGATGGTATTGACGGGCATGTTCGCCGAGCTCGGCCATGTCGCCAAGCGCCAGCACCCTGTGCCCGTCTATATCGGCAAGCAGGTCGATAGCAGCCTTGACCGATTGCACATTGGCATTATAGGTATCGTCAATGACCGTCAGCTGACTTGAAACCTCTATCAAATTCACCCGCCCCTTGACCGGCGCCATAGAACCCAGGGCATCGGCGACCTCGGTCAGGGTAACACCGAACGGCTGGGTCACCGCGGTGGCGATCAGCGCATTCATCACGTTATGCTGGCCCGGTAACGGCAGGCTCAGTTGTACCTTGTCACTGCCGCTGCAAAGGGTAAACGAGGCCCTCGCCAGGGCATCCAGTTTCACGTCTTCGGCCCACACGTCGAGCTTAGCTTTGACCGAGAACTGCTTGACGTTTTTATTCTCAAGGCGGCTCAACCAGTAATCCCTGAACTCGCTGTCCGCGTTCACCACGGCAACGCCATCGGGACCGAGGCCGTTGAAGATTTCGCCCTTGGCGCGAGCCACGCCGAACAGGTCACCGAAGCCTTCAAGATGGGCTTCCGCCACGTTGCACACCACGGCGACATTCGGCTTAACCAGGTTCGTGGTGTAGTCGATTTCACCCAAATGATTGGCGCCGAGTTCGATGACCGCATATTCGTCGTCTTGCGAAAGACGCAGCAGGGTCAGGGGCACACCGATATCGTTGTTGAAATTACCCTTGGTCGCCAGCACCTTCCCCTTTTTCGCCAAAATGGCGGCGGTCATTTCCTTGACCGTGGTTTTACCGACGCTGCCGGTGATGGCCACGGTTTTCGGCTGCACCTGACGGATCACCGCCTCGCCCAAAAGGCCGAGCGCCCGGCGGCTGTTCTGTACCACGAACTGCGGAATATCCGCCGCAACTTCATGCTCGACGATGGCCGCTATTGCACCACTTTGCTGCGCATCTGCAACAAACTTATGGCCGTCGAAATTCGGCCCCTTGATCGCCAGAAACACTTCGCCGTCGGCAATGCTTCGGGTATCCGTATTGATGTTGGCAACCGGACGGTTCGTGCCCTTGTAGGCGACGCCCAATACTTTTGCAATCCAGTCTAAATCCATCGGGATCATCAGCACTCACCTCTTAAAAGCTGTTTGACCCAAGTTCTATCGCAAAAGCGAATAACCCGATCTCCTATAATCTGGTAATCCTCGTGGCCCTTACCGGCCACCAGCACCACTTCACCTTCATCCGCCTGCTCGATTGCCAGCGCAATCGCCTTACCGCGGTCGGCTTCACGCAGCACGCGCTGCGGCGCCTTAAAGCCTTTCATAATGTCGTCTATGATGGCGTCCGGCTCTTCGCTGCGCGGGTTGTCGCTGGTGACAATCACCCTATCCGCATAACGTTCCGCGGCCTCGGCCATCATCGGGCGCTTGCCCTTGTCTCTGTCGCCGCCGCAACCGAACACGCAGCTGACGCCGCCCGGCACATGCTTTTGCAGCGCCTGAAGCGCCAGCGCCAGTGCGTCCGGGGTATGGGCATAATCCACCACGCAGGTGGGCTTGCCCGGTACAGAAAACGGCTGCATTCGGCCCGCTACCGGCTCGAGTCGGCATGCGGCCTCGGCCAGTTTATCGAGCGGATAGCCAAGACCGAGCAGGGTCGCCATGGCCCCTGCCAGGTTATACAGGTTGAATTCGCCGTACAGCGGCGCCTTGATACGCGCCTCACCCCAGCTGGTGTTAAAGGTGGCGGCGATCCCTTGCGGGCCGAATTCCACCTCGCTGAAATACACGTAGCGTGCGCCGTTCGGCACCAGATCCCGACGGCCGTAGCAGATCAGGTTAGTGAAGCTGTATTTTTCCAGCCAGCCGCTTGCCACCGCATCATCCTGGTTGATCACCACCATGCCCGCGTCATGTTCGCGCAGCAGCAGCAATTTGGCCTCGGCATAGCTCTCCATATCGCCATGATAATCGAGGTGATCGCGCGACAAATTGGTAAACACCGCGGCCTTAAAGTCACACTCGCCGACCCGTTGCTGGACGAGACCATGGGACGACACCTCCATCGCCACCAGCTCGCTGCCGCCGTCGGCCAGTTCGGCCAGAATGCGCTGCAGATCCGCCGAGGAAGGCGTGGTATTTTCCAGTGGTATCAAGGCGTCCGGCAGTCCCCAGCCGAGGGTGCCGACCACGGCACTTTGGGTTTCACAGGCCTGCGCCAGGTTGGCGATCATGGTGGTAGTCGTCGACTTGCCGTTGGTACCGGTCACGCCTACCAGCGAAAGCCGTTTGCTCGGCTCGCCGTAAAATGCGGCGGCCAGCAGAGGAAGTTTGCGTGCCAGATCGTCGATGCGATAAAGATTATTCGGTTCGCCGTTCAGTTCGCTGCGGCTGTCGGCCAATACGGCAACCGCGCCGTTATCAAGAGCGGCCTGGCAAAAGCGCCCGCCGTCCGTTACATGGCCCGGGATGGCAACAAATACGTCGCCGGGCTTCACACTGCGGCTGTCGAGGCGCAGATGATTGACCGGCTGACTGGCGGCCTCGATATTCAAGGCTGCAAGAATGCTTTTCAGGTCACGCATCCGGACCTCCGGCCTTGGGGACCGCGGCAATCGGCTCTCTGTCCGGCGCCACGTTTAAAATTCGCAGCGCACCGGAAATGATTTCCGCAAACGCCGGGCCCGAGGTTGCGCCGCCGTAATACACGTCGCCGCCGGGCTCGTTGATCATCACCACCACCGCCAGACGCGGATCGGATACCGGACCCACTCCGGCAAAATAGCCGACATATTCGTCGCCGTAGCCACCGGCCACCGCCTTTTTCGAGGTCCCGGTTTTACCGGCTACACGATAGCCGTCAACCTTCACACTGGCGGCGGTGCCGCCCTTTTCAAACACGCTTTCCATCATTTCCAGCACCGCATCGACGTTTTTCTCGTCGAAAATGCGTTCGCCGGGCTGCGGTTCGTCCTGCTTGATGATGGTCAGCGGACGCGAAACACCGCCCGCTCCCAGGGTGGCGTAAAGCCGCGCCAACTGCGCGGTACTGACCGACACCGCATAACCGAAGCTGAGGGTGGCGATTTCAAAATCAGACCAACGGCGGTTCGGGTAAAACAGACCGGCGCTTTCACCTATCATGCCGGTGCCGGTTTCCGAGCCGAAGCCGACCTTTTCATAGGTGCCGACCAGATAGTCTTTCGGCAGCATCTGGGTGACCTTGGAAACCCCCATGTTACTGGAGTATTTGAGGATATCCCTGAGCGTCATTTCACCGTGATTACGGGTATCCTGCACCAGACTGCCGCCGATGCGCATCCAGCCCGGGTAGGTATTGATGATTTCATCGGCCTTGATCACGCCGTATTCCAACCCCGCCAGAATCGACAGCGGCTTGACCGTGGAGCCGGGCTCGAACAGGTCGGTCACCGCACGGTTACGACGCTTATGGGCGGCGGCATCCGCCATGTTGTTCGGGTTGAACGAGGGGCTGTTGACCATGGCCAGGATTTCACCGCTTTTCACATCCACCACCATGGCGGAACCGGACGTGGCGCGATAGCTGAGCACCGCCGATTTCAGCGCCTTGTAGGCAATAAGCTGAATGCGCTGATCGATACTGAGGGTGATGTTTTCCGGTTCGATGCGCTGCTTTTCGTCCAGCACCTCGATTTCACGGCCCTGCGCGTCCTTACGTATGGTACGGCGACCTTCGGTGCCGGTCAGCGCGTCGTCATACAGTTTTTCCATCCCTTCGATGCCTTCACCGTCGATATTGGTGAAGCCGATGACATGAGCGGTTACCTCCCCGGCAGGATAATAACGCTTGGATTCGTCGATAAGGTGTACGCCGGGCAGGTTAAGATCATCGATGTAATTGGCCACTGCCGGGGTTACCTGACGTTTTAGGTACACGAAACGCCGGGTCGCATCGCCGACCAGGCGGTTGTCGAGTTTACGCTGCTTGAGGCGCAGTACGTCGGCCAGCTCCTTCCAGCGCAGATCATGGTGATAATAATCCTGCTTGCGCTTTTCCAGCTCTTGCGCGTTTTCCGCCAGCGCCTGATGATCTTCGCCGTTTTTGCGCGCCTGGTAGAGCACCTTTTCAGCCAGCGCCTTGTCGATGGCCTTGGGATCCGCATACACGCTGACAACCGGCACGCTCACCGCGAGCTCCTTGCCCTGCCGATCGAAAATCATGCCGCGTTGTACGTGGAGTTTTTCCACCCGTACGGTGCGTTTGGCGTTTTCTTCGCGCGCCTTGTCCGGCTCTATCACCTGCAGATAGGCGGCACGCGCCATCAGGGTGACAAACACCATAAACACCACGGCGCACACCAGCACAAAACGCCAGGTGATCAGGTTGTTGCTTTGCTTTTTGCGGATCGTAGGACTCATGGCAATACCACCACACGTTCATCCTGGCTGGTCGGACGCTTCATTCCCAGCTGGCTGGCCGCGATTTCCTCGATGCGGGCGTGCTGGGAATAGAATTCCTCTTCCACCAGCAGATAGCGCCAGGCGAGATCCAGGTCGTCTCTTTCCTGCAGCAGTTTGTCCTGCGCTATCAGTTGCGCCCGCGACCAGTGGGTCACCTGCACCAACGCCAGCGAGGTACACAGAATAAGAAAAAGCAGCCCCAGCGTTACCCTGTTTCCGCCAAGTCCTTTCGCTATCTCAAAAAAGAGATTGGGTTGCCGGTTATTCTGTTTTTGGCTCATCCCAATCTCTCGGCGATGCGAAGAACGGAGCTGCGCGCACGGCTATTGCGAGCAATTTCATCTTTGCTCGGCTTAATGGCTTTACCCACTGCCTTCAACGTTAGGTTTTGTTTTAACTGCTCATTGGTTAAAGGCAGACCTCTGGGTATCGCCTCTCCCTTGCTCTGTTTTTTAATGAATTGTTTGACGATCCTGTCTTCCAGCGAATGGAAGGAAATCACCACCAGGCGACCGCCGGGCTTAAGCACGTCCAGCGAGGCCTCGAGCGCGGTCTGGATTTCCTCCAGCTCGCTGTTGATATAGATGCGAATGGCCTGAAAGGTACGGGTGGCCGGGTGCTTGTGCTTGTCCTTGACCGGCACGGCCTCATCGACCAGCTGGGCCAGCTGGCGCGTGCTGGTGAGCGGCGTATGCTCGCGGGTTTCGACGATTTTCGTCGCGATGCGCTTGCCGAATTTCTCCTCGCCGAATTTTTTGATCACCATGGCGATGTCGTCGAGTTCGGCCTCCATCAGCCACTCGGCGGCGCTGCGCCCGGCCAGCGGGTTCATTCGCATGTCGAGCGGCCCGTCGTTCATAAAGCTGAAACCGCGATCCGCGTCGTCCAGTTGCGGTGACGAGACACCGATGTCGAGCAGAATGCCGTCGACCTGACCGAGCAGGCCGTTTTCTTCGGCCACCTGCCGCAGGTTGGAAAAACGCGTATGGGCGATGGCAAAGCGCGCGTCATCGGCAAACTTTTCTGCGGCCTTGATGGCCTGGGGATCCTGGTCGATGGCCTGCAAGCGGCCGTTCGGGCCGAGACGCTTCAGTATTTCGCCGCTGTGACCGCCGCGGCCGAATGTACCATCCATATAGATGCCGTCCGGCTTGATAGCCAGGGCCTCGATGGTCTCATCCATCAATACCGAAATATGTGCCAATTCGTTAGTCATTAAGTGCCAGGTATCCAGTTAGTCAGTGTTAGAACGAAAAGTCGTTCAGCGTATCGTCGGGTTCGAATTCGTGTTCCAGCTCCAGCGCAATATCCTGCTGCATCTGCTGCTGCCAGCGTTCTTCATCCCAGATCTCAAATTTGTTCAGTTGCCCGACCAGCATCAGTTTTTTGTTGAGTCCGGCGTGCTGGCGCAAATGAGGCGCCAGCAAAATGCGGCCGTTTTTATCGAGCTGGTAATCCATCGCGTTTCCAAGCAGCAGACGCTGCATACGGCGGGCGCGCGGATGCATATTGGACAGTTTGGCGAGTTTCGCCTCGACCAGTTGCCATTCTGATAAGGGATAAAGCAACAGACAAGGTTCGTTGATATCTATGGTGCAGATCACTTCTCCCTGATGATCGGCCAGCAGCTGATTACGATACTTGGTCGGTATCGCAAAGCGCCCCTTATCATCAAGACTGAGTGTACTAGCCCCTCGAAACATACATGATCCCGTCAGTTATTATTTGATCCAGAATGATCCACAAAAAACCACAATTCTCCACCACACGTCAGTCTAGGGCTTGACAGGGCTTTTTGTCAAGCTGGCATGACCTGCTAAATTCGCTTAAAAGCCAGAAAAAATAAGGGCTGGAAGGAAGTGACTGAAAATCGTGGGAAAAAGTGGGATAAATTAAAAATGATTAAATAACATGCAAAACTAGGGCTAAAAGAAACATGCCTCGCCCCGCGTTCGGACCTTCAGGTCGGCTTAATCTCAACGGCCCTGAGTTAAGAAAAACCCTTGTGGCCGGACGATCACCCCCTGGTTCTCCTGTATTCACCGGGAGTCATACCCGTGTGATGTTTAAAGCTGCGGCGAAAAACCGCTTGATCCGAGTAGCCTAATCTGTCGCTGATCACTGCCACCTGGTCACGGGTATAATCGAGCAGTTCAGCAGCCTGGCTAAGTTTTATCCTTCGTATCAGTTCGACGCAGGCCAGCCCGCTGTCAGCCCGAACCTTGCGGCTTAAACTGCGTTCAGAAAGGTTAAGCTCATGAGCGGCACAAGACAGGGAAAGCAGGCGTGCCGGCGTGCGCTCGACCCATAGGCACAAGCGGCGTAGCAACACGCTTTCCAGTTTCATCATTTTAATCTCTTGGAAAGGTTGAAACGACGGTTTCGGCTGCGGCAATACCATAACATCGCTGAGATCATGCCAAACCCGATCACCCA
The DNA here is from genome assembly GCA_050288805.1 of Pseudoalteromonas sp. Taxonomy (GTDB): domain Bacteria; phylum Pseudomonadota; class Gammaproteobacteria; order Enterobacterales; family Alteromonadaceae; genus Pseudoalteromonas. Next base: position 13,100 of record JBNKEN010000230.1, on the reverse strand, counting down.
AGTGAAGGCTTATCAGACTTCTTGCAATTGACAAGTAACCACTCACTCCGGAAGCCGTAATTACCCCCTCGGATGCGACACAGGTTTGGCTGAAGTTCCAGCGTATGTCCGGGTAAGTTCTGGTAAAATGCTCAGCCAGCCACCAGGTTGAGGTTGCTTCTCCCGCTTTTAGCAGCCCGGCTTCAGCGAGCAAGCCTACTCCTGTGCAGTATCCCCACACACTCCTTCCCTCGAAATTCTTCGCAAGCACATCGATCAATTCCCTGTGGGTCGCCATGTCCAGCACAAAACCTCGTTCAGTGTCAGACCAGAAACCGGGCACCAGCACCCCGTCCAGTTCGGGGTCATCCAACAAAGTCTCTATTTCTATTTGGCCATCCCTTCCTTCTAACCCGAGTTTCATGGGGCCAAGAGTGAGGCCGCACCAGGTCAGTTCAAATAACCTCTTCCCCGAGCGTTTATTGGCCATCTGTAGCAGTTCATAAAACGCGAATAAGCCCGATATAACGCATCCCGGATAGGCGAGCAGTCCTATTTTCATTTGGCTAAATTCATCCCTTTTATGTCTATTCAAGCCATATTACGAACTTTTCAAACCGATTAACATGGGTTACCGACATTTGATTGGACTTTACCCATGCAGATCACCCAAATACGTAATGCCACCTTGATAATAGAAATCGCTGACGCCATCATCCTGGTCGACCCTATGCTTGCCGACAAGGGCCGCATTCCTTCGCTCAAGTACCTGACCCGTCAACGTCGAAAGAATCCCCTGGTGCCGCTTCCCGGTAACACGGAGTCGCTGTTGGAAAAAGTGACCCATTGTCTGGTGACCCATTGCCGCAAAGGACATTTCGATCACCTTGACCGCGTGGCCGTGAAATGGCTGAGGGAAAAACAGATCCCCGTTTATTGCCCCTCAGACGATGCCGCTTTTCTGATAGAAAAGGGACTCCAGGTGATATCCCTGAGCAGCACCACACGCAACCCCTTCCACAGCGGCACCATTTCACTGATCCCCTGCCTGCATGGAAAAGGCTTGGTGGGACGTTTGATGGCTCACGGCTTTGGCTACATATTGGAGATACTAGGCGAACCGACGCTTTACCTGATGGGGGACACCTTACTGACAGAGGATGTGGAACGCGCAATATCCGAATACCAACCGGATGTGATAGTCGCACCGGGTGGAGGCGCGCGGTTCGATATAGGCGACGATATCATCATGGGCGCTAACGATATTATCACCCTGGCACAAAACAGCTCGGGCAGGATCATCGCCAACCACCTGGAGGCGCTGGATCATTGCCCGGTCACCCGCCGGGACCTCGGCGCGCTAGTGAATAAACATAATTTGCAAACGAAAGTGCTGATACCCGCCGACGGTGAAAGCCTGGTGTTCTAGTAGAGAAGCCGGGCCAGGGTATGCAACTCCAACCTAGTCTATCGAACCGAAACGGCCTTGCTGGTAATCGCGCACGGCCTGCATCAGTTCCTCCTGGGTGGTCATCACGAAGGGACCCATATGAGCGATCGGCTGATTGAGCGGATCGCCCGCCAGGATCAGAAAACCGGCACCGGCACTGCTGGAAACGGCAATGTCGCTGTCGGGATCGAGCAGCAGCAAATGTCCGGCCCGGTATCCGCCGTCGAGTTCACCGCTGTGCACGTACAGCATCACGTTTTTTTGCTTCAGCGCGGCCAGCGTCAAGGAACCGCCCGGCACAAGTGTTACATCGGCAAGCGCCGCGTTGGCTGCCAGTTCCTGCAGCGGTGAATTAATTCGATCCCCTTCCAGATCCCAGCTGCCGGCCAGTGCCGTAAGTTCCGCGCCGCGTTGGTTCTGGGCTTTGGGCAAGGGGGCATAGGTTGAATCCTGATAACGGGGCGGGCGCATTTTGTCGCCGCTCGGCATATTGATCCAGATCTGGAAACCGTGCATACCGTCGGCCGCATCGGCCAGCGGCATTTCGCTGTGGATGACACCACGGCCGGTGCTCATCCACTGCACGTCACCGGCGCGAATCGCTTTTTTGTTGCCCATCTGATCCTGGTGCTCGAAACCGCCCTTGCGGATATAGGTAAAGGTTTCTATGCCCCGGTGAGGGTGTGGCGGAAAACCACCGATAAAATCCTTGCTGTCGTCTGACTTCAGCTCATCTATCATCAGGTAAGGGTCGAGGTATTTTCCGTCAAAGCCGGGGATCCGGGAAATATTGACGCCATCCCCGTCCTGAGTCGGACGAGCTTGCAGTAAACGAACGAGTTTCATGGCTGGTTCCTCAAATTATTGGTTATACGCACTGTAAACCAAGCGAACACTGAGCACTATGATGAAAATTAGCGGCTTTTGTTCTAAAAAAGCGAATATGGCACCTATAGGCGGGCCTTTTCTAACCGCTCTTTCGCTTTTTCCATGCGTGCTCGATGGGAGGGGGTAAAATGCTGAGGATCTATTTTTGGCCAGCGTAGGGCCGCCTTGTCTAACTCCCCCATGTCCAACAAAATTTCAACTTGAGCAAGATAACATTTTGCGACCAACGCGGTATCACCCGCCGACCCGGCCACCTCGATGGTTTTATCATACAGTCCCAGTGCTTCAGGGTAGGCCTTGAGCCGTCTTTTTGCCCACGCCAGATTCGCGTACCACACCGACACTTGCTGTAAATCACCGCTTTTAATGCTCCAATCCAATGCCTTCTGATAGTAATCGAAAGCGACCTCCATTTCATTGAAACGGGAGGCGGCATGCCCCAAATTACCGTAGAGCTCATACAGGAATTCCGGTTCACCGCGGGACGCGAATCGTTGCTCAACGGTTTTAAGGGTTTCAAACGCTTCCCGGGTTAAACCCGCATCCAACTGCAGATTGGCGATATCGATCAGGAAGTTCGGTCGTTTGAGTATCTCGTGAGTTTGTTTAAGCAACCCAAGGGTATAGGCTATCGTTTCTTTTGCTGCCTCTTTATGGCCCGATACCAGCTGCAACTTGGCCCTGAAAATCGCCACCCGGGTTTGAAACAGCAAGGGCGTCTGCTGGTTCATAAACCAGGGCGAGACCTCAGCCTCCAGCCTGTCGAACTTATTCAGTTTAAACAACAGATCAAGCTGGCGGAGCTTGAGCGAATACCAGAAAAAGGAGCGCGCCTGCTCTTCCTTTAATTGCAGCTCGATCTCTTCAAGGCAAGATTGTGTACTGACTTGGCACTGAGAAGATGGCTCCCTTGAGGCCGCCAGTGACTGCCGGACGCCGAGTCCGGGCAAAATCAACAGCAAACAAATAAGAAAAGGTGTTCGAGGTATACGCAACATCAAGAATAAGGGGGTAATCCGAAGTGATGGCCCATACTAGCCTTACAGATGCACGAAGTCGATACTCAATTATCCATATCGGACGGCATCTGAACGTTGGCAGCACCCCGCATTTCGCCGCGCATTTTCATCATCAGGGTCAGGTGTTTTACGCTAAGCCTGGCCGTATCGACCTGATCCAGCGCGACTTTTGCCTCTCGGTCACGCCCAAGCGCAACCAGATTTTCGGCCAACCTGACATAATAAATAGCCAGGGCGTTTAGATCGCCGGCGACTTTTGCCGCTTCCAACGCCTTACGATACCAATCTGCGGCTTGAGAGTATTGCTCCATCAGCTGGTGTGTATAAGCAAGATTCCCCATGGCGATGGAGAGCTGCTGGGGGTCGCCCTGACGGATACTCCATTTTACCGCCTGTTCGCGATAATAAGCAGCCCGTCCCAGGTCGCCAAAACTATGCGCCGCATGGCCCAGATTGGCATAAAGCTCGTGTTGGAACTCAGGTTCATCCCTGTCCTGAAAACGTTTTTCGATGGCCAGCAAGGTATCATAAGCCTCTCTGTTGAGCTTGAGCCCAAGCTGTAAATTGGCTATTTCGATAAGGTACTGAGGACGGGGAAAGGCCTGGTTCGTCTGCAACAATAACTCGACACCATGAGCGAGCACCGCTTCCGCTTCTTTACGATGACCTTCCATATTCAGCATTTTGGCATGATAGATGGTCACCCGAGTTTTAAGCAGCAAAGGCAGGGATGGCTTGTCAATCAAGAATGCGATTTCCCGCTGCAACCTGTCGTAATGGGTCAGATTGAACAACACCTCCAGGTGGCGCATTTTCAGGTCATACCAAGGCAGAGAACCTTCTTTTGTCTGCACCAGACTACGTTCAAGTGCCGCAAGACATCCTTCGCTATTACTTTCACAAATATCAGGTTGAACAGCCCAGGTTACATTTGCATACAGGAATATAGCAGCGCTCAACAGAGACAAGAGCGTCATCCGTAGAGGGAAAAAAGCCTGAAACACACTCCCTTTGCGCATAAACTGAACCTATCACCCAAAATTTGGCAAAAACTTGTTTGATATTAGCCATATTTTATCGCCTGACAAGTAACAAACCACGCCCTGAGGTTTTTAGCGGAGAAAAAAGCCGCTCGGGAGCGGCTTTGCGGGATAATCGAAGGTCAAATATCAGTCGTTGACACCCAGCGCCTGCATCATCTTCTGGCCGATTTCAACGTGATGCTGCATGGTTGAGAACTGCTTGGTGACGCCGGCCGGGCCGAACGCGTAAACGGGAACCGGCGCCGCGGTATGGGTGCCTGTGCCCCACACCACGCTCTGCTCCGCCGCCAGGGCACGTGCGATCTTGCCGGTGTGATCTTCATCGGCGTAAACATAAAACTCCTTGAAGTCCTCAAACTTGGGCACACGGGTTGCGTTTTGGTAGCTGTGGTCAGGATCGAAATAATCGTTGTCCTCGCGTTCACCCACCTTCAGCGCCTGCTCGTAGGTGACCTTGTAATCGCTGTACTGGTTGATGGCATTCATCCAGTCGTTGGCGGTCGCGCCGTCGAAATTCCAGTCTGCGTTGGCCGCATCCATCATGTCAAAGAAGGTGCCGGACTGGGCATACAGCCTGTCCAGGGTCGCCAACGGACCGAAGTTGAAGTTAGGGTGATAATCCTGTCCCTGCATACCATCGCCCGGCAGGATTGTAGCTTCCGGACGACCTTTACGAGAATAGCTGAAACCGAAGCTACCGGTTTCGTGGTCGGCGGTGATAAGCACCAGGGTGTCGTCACGATCTTTCACCCATTCGTACACGGCTTCCACCGCTTCATCGAACTTAAGCAGCTCATGCAGCATCCAGCCCGCATCGTTGGCATGGCCGGCCCAGTCGATCTGGCCGCCTTCGATCATCAGGAAGAAGCCGTCCTCGTCCTTCGACAGCACGTCCAGCGCCTTAACCGTCATTTCCTTGAGTGAAGGCTGGGTACAGCTGTTGTCTTTTTTACACGCCGTATAGGCGATGCCGTCGGCCATGCCCGAGTTGGCAAACAGACCCAGCAGCTTGTCACCCTCGGCGCCGGCCAACTGGCTCTTGTCAAAGGCCAGGGTATAGCCGTACTCATTTTTCGCTTCCGCTACCAGGTTACGCGTATCGCTGCGCTTGGATTTCTTGTACACGGACGAAGACATCCCCAGCTCAGCCATTTGCTGACGCGTCGCTTCGTTGCTGCCGATATCCGAAGGCAGGAATACGCGGGCACCGCCCGACAACATCACATCTACGCTGCCGGAAGAAACCAGTTCCACCGCGATATCGCTTTCCATTGAACGGTGCGGTTGGTGAGAAGCAAACGCGGCCGGTGTGGCATGGGTAATGCGGGTATCGGAAACCAGGCCGGTCGCCTTGCCGTGACGCTTCGCCTTTTCAAGGATGGTTTCGACCACATTGCCCTGATTGTCCAGGCCGATCATTTCCGACCCTGCGCCCATGCCGATCGCCAGCTGAGTGGCCGAACAGGCCGAATCCACCACCAGGCTGCCGTTTTCGCCATACGGTGCGTTCATGCTGAGGCCCAACACACCTTGGTCGGAAAATTTCGACAATGCCGTAGCATTGCCGTTGTAAACAGAGTTCGGCGCGCGTCGTGCATATTCTTCCAGCAGCCCCACCTGTTGCGGACCCATGCCGTCGCCGATCATCAGGATCACGTTTTTAACCTCGGTGACCTCAACCGGCGGTACTTCCTTCACCACCTCGACTTCCTTGATCACCTCAACCGTCTTGCTGTCATCATAACAGGCCGTCAGCAACACGCTGCCGAGCGCCAGCGCCACTAAACTCTTTTTCATTTTTATTTTCCTAGATTTGTACTCAAAACGGAGACGAAGTGTAGGGGCCAAAAATGATGTTTTTATTACGGGAGCGTTGCAATTTAGAGTAAACAATCTATTTGCATGAAATGACACACAACCACGGCGGTAGCACACGACAGCGACCCAGCTCAGGAACAACGTGCGCATCGAGGCCGTATTCAATTCGTTGATTCAACTAAAAGTAGTGTGGAGAGCGAAACGACCCGGGCAAGGACCGAAGAGGCTTAAACGGACAGGGAACCGCTAAAGCCGCCATTGTGTGACTGGATCGGCACCGGGCACCCCAGCGTATCGGCAATCGCCCTGAGGGTTTCCTGCTCCTCGGTTGCGTACTCGCCATCTTGGGTCACCACTTCATAGCAGCACTCAATGACGATTTCTTTTAACTCGGGTTTCAACAAGGATAATTTATCAACGGCCGAGGAAAATGCGTCCATTGTTATTCCGCCGCCCGGCAAGATTTCCAGCTCGGGCACACCGAGCCTGGCGCTCACGCGCGCCATCACTTCAGCCTGCTGTTCAGGCGTAACAAACTGGGCACACAGCATAGACACCAGGGTTTCCAAGTTTGCCTTCACCGACTTGAGCGAACCGAATTGGGCCATTTTAAAATCAGACGTCTCAAACTCCGTTTTCAAATACTGAACGACGATACGCTCTAACGCCCATTCGAATATATCCACCTTACCGTCTGCGAGAATAAGCCACCGCATGTTCGCGGTGAAACTCGCATACTCTTTACGGCTCAACGCCCTTAATTGCGGCAGCGCAATTTCGAGCAGCGGCAGACGAAACCGAATATCCAGGGTGAGCAGGCTATGTAACATCAGATACAGCTTATCGACCACGGCTTCAGGCGCTTGCTCGCTCAGGTACGCAAGCTGTTCATCCAGCGTCGCTGCCGGAGACAGCAGCAGTCCGTAGATAACCGCACGGGCCCCCTCGGATGAATACATATTCTCGCGGATCAGCGTCGGCATAGAGGCCAGACACTCCCTGGCCAGTAAAATGTTGTCACTTTCAAGCTGACCGATGGAATCCATAAACCCCTTTGCGGAAGTTGCCACCTCACCGGATAACGAGGATACATTTTCTTGATTTAAAAGCGCATTTTCTCCACGTACGACTTTAGGAAAGCGGCCTTGCCACCTTGGTTCCAGCCTCTTTATCCTTTGCGTCAGCGGCGGGTGAGTGGCAAAAATCGCCTGAAATCGCGAAGCGACGGCATTGGCGAAAAATGCATGACTCATGGTCGGTGCTTGTGTACTTTGCAGGTATGAACTCTGGCCGTAACCGCCGATTTTTTTTAACGCGCCGGCAATTCCCTGGTTGTCTCTGGTGTATTGCACCGCCGACGCGTCGGCCAGGTATTCTCGCTGGCGGCTGATCGCCGCCTTAATCATGCTGCCAAAAAACGTTCCGCTGTAGCCGAGGATCATCAACCCGGCCCCTAAGGCAAAAATCTGCCCGCCCGAATTCCGGGAACGGGAGCCGGAGCGGGTTGCATCCAAGATGTGATAGCCGATCAACCCTATCAGCATGATGCCGTGCAAAATACCGATCACCCGCATATTGAGTCGCATATCGCCATGCACGATATGACTAAACTCATGGGCGATCACCCCTTGTAACTCATTGCGGTCAAAGCAATCCAGGGCCCCCTGGGTGACACCGATCACCGCATCGTCGACGGTAAATCCGGCGGCAAACGCATTGATGCCGTCTTCCTGCTTCAGAAGATACACTTCGGGCACCGGCGTGCCCGACGCGATGGCCATTTCTTCCACCACGTTCAACAAAACGCGTTGTTGCGGATCATCCGTCGCCCGGGTAACCAGGGAGCCGCCCAACATCCGTGCTACCACCTTACCGCCCCCCGACAAGGTGCCTATCTTGTAGACGCTGCCGCCGATCACCACCGCCGACACGAGCGCAGCAATGGCAAAAAACGTTTGCCAGTCGAATTGATTTTGGAGAAATTCCAGCGTGACGGGCTGATCTTCAAGATTCAGGTAGCCAAAAATAATCATCACCATCAGATTGGTGATGATGATCAAAGACAGCACCGCCATGGCAAACATCACAACCAGTTTGGTTGTGTGAGCCTTGGCCTGTGCTTGCGACTGAAAAAAGTTCATGGTCAGAACGAAACTTTAGGCGCCGCCTGCATCGCTTTACTGTCTTCGAATTCCAATAGCGTCGCGTTCGTCGCATGCCCGAACATGCCGGCTAATACATTTTGCGGGAAACTTTGCTTATAGGTGTTGTACGCAAGCACCTGATCGTTATAGGCCTGACGGGCAAAGCTGACCTTGTTTTCGGTCGAGCTGAGTTCCTCGGTCAATTGCATCATGTTCTGGTTGGCCTTTAAATCGGGGTAGGCTTCCATGACAAAATTGAAGCGTCCCAATGCACCGCTGAGTGCAGACTCGGCCCCGGCCAACTCTTTTAGCGCACTTTGGTTACTGCCGTGCGCGGTATTTTCCAGTCCTTGAGCGGCCTGATTACGCGCCGCGATCACTTTTTCCAGGGTTTCTTTTTCGTGGCTCATATAGGCTTTGGCCGTCTCGACCAGATTGGGAATTAAGTCGTAGCGTCTTTTCAGTTGCACCTCGATTTGTGCAAAGCCGTTTTCAAACCGATTTTTCAGCGCAACCAACCGATTAAAGATAGAGACGATATAAAATACGATGGCTGCCAATACGGCGAGTGTGATGATAGTTGACATAGATGATAAATCCTTCTGTTGTCAGGTTCTGTTGGCCCCGCCGCTCCTGTGGGGCATTTTCACAAAGCGGAGTCCGTGCAAAATCCGGCATCCGGCCGTGTACGTCGGCCCAATAGGTGGCTGTTCAAAACTTAGCATGGAAGCCCTATTCCCGCAATTCAGCTAAAGCGCATGAAATACCGACTGATTTTTTCTTTTTCGGGGCCATTCTGTCTCTATAACCTGTACTGAAGATGAACCGCATACGACGGCTTGAGTGACCACCCGGTGGCTTCAGATTCGCTCCCCCGCGCAGGGTGCTAATAACTCAAAGCCTCATGCGGTAACGACAAATGGGCTCTTTCTCGCATCAGTTCACGGCGTTCCCGTTCCAGGCTTCTCAACTCGTCCTTCAATACTTCGCGCTCGTTTCGACTTATTCCCTCTTGCCTGAGCGTATCGCGAATTTCACGCATACGTCGGTCTATGTCGGCGATTCGATTGGCAATTTCCTGCTTGCGATGTTTCACTTCATACATCGCATGACCGTCCTGGTATGCCTTACGAAACGCCTCGCTGCGACAGATACCGTTATAGTCGGCGCCGTCCAGGCCGAGTTCAAAACCGTTTTCCGGTTCGCAGAAACGCGCCAGCCCTTTGGCGTAATTGTCGTTGTACAGCGCCATGTCGGGCTGATAACCATACTCCCGGCAACTGCCGACTATCTCCAAACCTTGGCTAAGCTCATACCCTTTCAAGCCATGCTCAAAGCCTATTCGCCCCCATTCGCTTTGCGCACATTCCTGCCTGGACAAGGATGAGCACGCCCCGGTCAAGGCGATCACGGCAAAGAAAAACAACCTGCCCAGTTTATTTCCCATCGGCTTTTATTCCTACTTTCGCGCTTCAAACGAATGTACCTTACTCGCAAATACATAAGTAGTGCAATCACTCGTATGACGGGTACAAGATTGACTCTCTACGCTCAAGCGGCGATAGTACGCGAATATCGCAACCGCTGCGGCTCCCGGCCGTTTTCGTTCCGCTTAATGGCAGTACAATAAAGATGATAGACACCACCCTACTGGCCCTATTTATCCCTACCTTTTTTATCGTCAGCATTACCCCTGGCATGTGCATGACACTGGCACTGACCCTGGGAATGTCCATCGGCATTCGTCGCACCCTGTGGATGATGTGGGGAGAGATGCTGGGTGTCGGGCTCGTCGCCGTTTCGGCGGTGGTCGGCGTGTCGGCGATTATGCTGAAGTATCCGCTGGCCTTTTCCCTGCTGAAGTATATCGGCGGGGCCTACCTGATCTATCTCGGCGTTAACATGTGGCGGGCAACGGGCAAGCTCGCCATAGGTCAACCGAGTTCAAACCAAGCGCCCGCAGCCCCGGCGCTGGCCTTGTTTAACCAGGGATTCGTTACCGCCATTGCCAATCCCAAGGGCTGGGCGTTTATGGTGTCCCTGCTGCCGCCGTTCATTAACCCCGACGCGGCCATGGCGCCACAGCTTAGCGCCCTGGTGGGCATAATCCTTGTCTCGGAATTTGTCTGCATGATGCTTTACGCCAGCGGCGGAAAAACCCTGGCCAGGTTGCTCGGGCAATCGGAAAAAGTCGCACTGTTGAATAAGGTGTCCGGCTCGCTGATGATGGCGGTGGGCGTGTGGTTGGCGCTGGGGTAAAAGATAAGGCACAACATGTTTGTGCGTCTGAAAACAAAAAACCCGCTTATCGCTAAGCGGGTTTTCTTTTTGAGAATAGTGAGTCAGCCTGTAAGCCGGGTTCTGTCGTGGATAATCATTCGTCTAGGCCTTGGATCGCTCCAAGGCTCAAGCAACCTACCCGGTTCCCGTGTGGGCCACACGTTCTTTATAAAAAAGATGGAACCCTATTTGGTCTTGCTCCGGGTGGAGTTTACCTTGCGACCAACTGTTGCCAGCGGCCCGGTGCGCTCTTACCGCACCCTTTCACCCTTACCGGTCCCGAAGGACTTAGGCGGTCTCCTCTCTGCTGCACTTGTCGTAGGCTCGCGCCCCCCAGCCGTTAGCTGGCACCCTGCCCTGTGGAGCCCGGACTTTCCTCCCCCCGATCATTTGCGTCACGGGCAGCGATTATCCGGCTGACTCGGCGCGCATTATATACGAGGCGGAGCCGAGGCTTAAGTAACTTTTACTCTTTTTCTGCAATTGCCGTTTTATAAAGCGCGTTTTTCTTCAGGCCGAAGTAGTCGGCCACCACGCCGCAGGCCTTTTTCAGCGGCATTTCCGCCTCCAACAGGGCCAACAGACGTTTCGCTTCCGCGGGCATTTCTTCTTCACCCGTGGCGGCCGGTTTACCCGGCAGCATCAGCACGATTTCACCCTTTTGCCGCGCGGGGTCTTCGGTGAGGAAGGCTTTCAGCTCGCTCACCGTACCGCTGAAAAAGGTTTCAAAGCTTTTTGTCAGCTCCTTGGCCAGCACCACCTGCTGTTCTTCGCCGAGCGCAGTCGCCAAGTCGTCCAGACTCGCCATGATGCGGTGGGTGCTTTCGTAAACGATGCTGGTGATGCCGGATTCGTAGGCGGCGAGGTAAAAATCCTGGCGGCCCTTGCTTTTCGCCGGGGTAAACCCGAGAAACTGGAAGCGGTCGGTGGCCAGACCCGAACAACTGAGTGCGGCGATGGCGGCGCAGGCGCCGGGGATCGGGGTAACGGTGGCCCCTTCGGCACGGCACAGGTTCACCACAGCATAACCGGGATCGCTGATAAGCGGCGTGCCGGCATCCGACACCAGGGCCACGTTAAGGCCTTGACTCAGCCAGTCGACTATCTGCTGAGCTTTCTGTTTTTCGTTATGGTCGTGAAGCGCGAACGTTTTGGCCTGAATATTCAGGTGGCTGAGCAGCTTGGCGGTGTGCCGGGTGTCTTCAGCGGCGATTAAGTCGACACTCGCTAGGGTATCGATGGCACGCTGGCTGATGTCCGCCAAATTGCCTATCGGGGTGGCGACGACATAAAGGGTGCCGGTTTTCTCGGTATCGGCCGCTTTAAACATTGAGGTCTCCTGAATCAGTCAGTAATATAAGTGAATCGTAAGCGAAAAGGGAAAATTATACTGTGCGACTCAAACTTTTAGGGTTCTTGGTTCTATTGTCCGGGTTATCGGGCTGCAGTACAACCGAAAAACCATCGCACAGCGATAAATCCGTCACTGCCCCCGAATCCATCCAGGTGGTAAAAGATACGGCCGATTCCCTTTATCAAAAGGCCAAACTCGCCCCCTTCTTTGAAAAGCAACGAATACTGCAAAACGCAAGAACCCTTGCCGTTGAGGAAAAGGCCTGGCAACTGCTCGCGCAAATCTGCCGTGAACTCGACACAATGCACGGAACAGAGCCCGTCGACAACCGGCTTTTTTCGACCCTGGCCATGCTCAAGCAAGGTCAGCAGCGGGAAGCATTGAGTACGCTCGCCGGGCTGAACGAACGCCTCGCTAATCCGCAGCAAGCCCTTTGGTATCATTATCTGCTTGGCAGTCTTTATGACGAACAGGCCCTGTATATACAGGCCGCCGGCGAGTTATTGCAAGCCTCTAACGCTAGCCTCGGCCAGCCCCTGCAACCGGACGACCTCAACCAACGGCTGTGGCATGCATTGCGCTTTTTGTCCCACGGCCAGCTGGACAACTTTAATAACGGCCCGAACAACCAACGCGGCTGGATCAACCTGGTCCGTTACCTGCAAATTTACCTCGGTAATCCGACGGATTTAGGCCATGCCGTAAAGGGATGGCGTCTCAGCTACCCGGCGCATCCGGCCCAGGAATTGGTGGATACCCTGGAAAACGACTGGCTGCAACTTGAAACGCCGGTGATAAAAACCTTGGCGGTGCTGTTACCCATGAGCGGCGATAATGCAGGGCTAGGCGATGCGGTCAAGGCCGGGATCCTGGCGGCGCTTGATGTTCAGCATGTCGAAAAAGCGGTGTTTATCGACACCATGCGCGCTCCCGAAGAAATCGCCACGGCGCTCTCGGAGAACAAGGCCGATTTCGTTATCGGGCCGCTGCTCAAAGCCAATATCGAGAAGATTAATCAGGCAGGTATCTTGAATGAATTACCGGCGCTGTTGCTCAACCGCGATGAAACGGTCGCAAGCCAGGCCCGACACTATCAATTCGCCCTGGCGCCGGAACATGAAATCG